>MWBZ01000038.1 GCA_002069765.1 bacterium ADurb.Bin243 | reverse complement strand
ATATCACCGACGTTCAGTAAAATTAAATAATAAAAAACTATAAAAGGAGCTATCCAAAAATATAAACTTGGATAGCTCCTTTTTTAAGGAAGCGGTATAATGCTTATTAGATTCTTTTTTACTTACATAACGGTTTTAATGCTTATCTGTTTTTGCGGCATTTTTTCCGGCGCGCCCGGTGCGGCGGCCGAAAACAAAAGCCGGGCGGACGCGCTTTCTGGCCTTAAAGTTTTATATCTTCCGTCAAGCGATTACGCCGATAAAAAAAATTCGATAAAGGGCGAATTGAAAAACTACGATTCGGTTTTAATAAATATAAGCATCCTCGCTGATTTTAAAATATTCATAAAAAACAACGCCGATACGCTTTACGATTTCTGCCGCGAAAAAGATTTCGGCGCGATATTAATCGAACTTCCGGAAATCGAGTGCAAAAAGCTCGATTGCTACGTTATAAGCGGTGAAGAAGACCCGCGCGACGCCCTGCGGGGAAGCGTTTATGATTCCGCGGATATGCTGGCCCTCATCGAAAAAATAAGGATTTTAAATACCGAAAGTAAAAACGCCCACAAAAAAATAAGATTTAAAAGCATTTACTGCGCAATAAACCGCGAAGACGCCGTCAAATTATCGAGACTCATAAAAAATTACGACGAAGAAGCCGCAAACGATATGCTATGGCTTATAAACCATTTAAGCGGCGGCTACGGCAAATTAAAAAAAGGCCAGAGAAAAGAATTAAACGAAAAAGCCGTTAAAATCGAAAAAGCGGCCGAAAAATATAAAGATAAAATCGAAACGGGCCTTTCGGCGAACGAATCCCAAAAAGCTTTACTGCAAACAAAAATCATTAAACTTTTAACCGTTTATAACGATAAAATTCTAGAATTTAAAACGAATATAGATTCCAAAAACGATATCGAAAAAATCAAAAACGAAATCATAAGCGCTTATATCGAATACAACGTTAATTACGATTTTTACAATAAAAAAACTATAATCTTCTGCGAGTCTATTTTATAGTCAGGTTTTTTCGTTGGCGCTTTTAAAAAATATTTTTAAGGAGAAAAGATGAAAAGCTTCGCTAAAAAGATTATCGCCATTCTTTGTTTTATTATCATATCGTCAGTAATGGCCCCCGCGCATGGCGCCCCGCAACAGCTTTCGCTGATCGACGATAATTCGAACGTTTCTTTTCAAATACGTCTCAGCGCGGCGCATAAAAAATTATTAAACGATATGGCGGCTAAATTATTAAAAGACCCCGATTTGATTAAAAGCGTTCCGGAATTTAAAAGCGTATTAGAAAGCGCCATGGTCGAATTTTTCTTTAAAACCGCCTTCGAAGCGGTTTTAAAAGACCTTTCGCTGATTTCGTTTTCGTATGCGGCCGAAAGCTCCAATAATCAGAAATATTCATCAAAACTGATATTCACTTTTGAAAATTCCGAAACGCCGCTTAAAATATATAACACCAATAAAGATATTTTCGACATTATTTACAGCGGCTCATCTGAAATAAAAGTCTCGGAAGAAAACCCGGCCGGCTTTAAAATCGCGACGGCCACGCTCGGCGGCAAAGCCGCAGAAACGGCAATAATGGTCAAAGACAACCACCTCGCAGTTTTATTTTCGAGCGCTTCTTCGCGAGAAAAACATATCGCGGCCGCCTCCGCCGCGGAAAAGCTCGTTTCGCGTTACGCGAAAAAAGAAAAAAGCCTGAAATACGGAGGCGAAGGCCTTTTAAAAGATTTCAACGAAGACGCCGGGTTCTTTTTCAACGCGGACCTCAAAAATTTTGCGTCCGAAGACACTTCGGCCGCGGAACTTTTCCAAGAAATTTTCATAGGAGCTAAACTGGAAGACGATTTTTCCGCGCTCGATATAAGCTCTTTGCTTCGCTCCGTTAAAGCCGCCCCCGGAACCAGCCCCGGGCCGGCGCGCAAAACTTTCGAAGCGGCTCTTTCGCTTTTAAAAGCGGTCAGGCCGCCTTCGCCTTCGTTCGCTTCGCTTCTGCCCGAAGACATATCGCTTATGATAGGCTTCAACCTCAATTTCAGCGACGAGTTCCTGGCCATAACCGACGTATTCGTCTTCAGGGGCCTTTTATTGACGGCCACCGGAATAGACTATAAAGACGATATGCTTTCCTGGTTCGACGGCGGGGCGTCTTACGCGCTCGGCAAAATAAATATAGGCCCCGAAGCTTTTTCCGGCGGGGCAAAAATAGAAATCCCGCAAATGTACCTCGGACTTAAATCAAAAAATCAAGCGGCGGCTGAAAAATTCATAGAAAAAATTTCGCGTATCATTGAAGAAAATATAACCGGAATAAAGGTTTCGCAAGTAAAAAGCGATGGCGTGAAAGCCTCGAAAATAAAAATCAGCGCGCCGCTTTTCAATGAATTCGATATAATATTCGGCCTGCGCGGGGATTATTTATTAATAACCACTTCCATGGACGCTTTTAAAAACGTCGCCGCCTCGGAAAAAAACGCCGCTAAAAGACTCGACCAGTCAGCTTATTTCAAAAGCGGCGGGGCCCCTCTAGAAGGGCATTTTTTCAGCCTTTATATCAACGGCAAAGCGGCCTTTTCCCCGCTCGACAATTTTTTAAAAACAAAGCCGGAGCTTAAATTCATAACGGCTTTCCCGATGGCTTCATATTCGTCGAGCGCGTCGTTCACCGGCGAAGGCGACATAAAAACGAGAGCGCGGGTTTCAATAGACGCGGAAAAGTTCGGCCTGATCATGTCAAAATTCAGCGTGGCTAATATCGTCAAATATTTTAACATGCTCGATAAGCTTTTAAAATAGTATAATTAATTTATTATATCGATATTTTAAGGTAATTACGGGCGAAAAGCGAAGCGAAATAAGCTATCGAATTCAAAAGGACGATCGACGGCCCCGTCGGAAAATCTAAAAAAATCGAAGCGGCCACGCCCGCCACGGCGCCGGTCAGTCCCGTTACGATAGACAATATAACGAAAGAATTATAGCTGGCGGAAATATTTTTAGCGGCGTTCGAAGGTATTACCAGAAGCGCCGTAACCAGTATCGCACCGGCTATTTTCACGCTTACCGATATTATGAGCGCGAGAAGTATCATAAGCATAAAATCGTATTTTTTCACGTTGATTCCGTTTAATCTGGCGAGCTCCGGCGTCAGGCACGTAAGAGTGTGCGTCGTGGAGAATTTAGCCAGATAAGCCGCGGCCAGAACGAATAAAGCCGAGCAAATATAGAGGTCTGTGCTGGTGACCGCGAGCACGTCGCCAAAAAGATAACGCGCTATGTCGGTGTTGCCGCCCCTTAAAAAGCCCAGAAGAATAATGCCTGCCGACATTATGGTGGCGTGCACTATGCCTATCACGCTGTCGCGGGAGGCTATGGAGCTCTGGGCGACGAGCGCGATCAAGGCGGCCGCGGCCGCGCTGAAAAATACCAGAAACAGCGAAGGGTCGAATCCCAGCCACAGCGCGATAGCGATTCCGGCCAGCGAGGAATGCGATATCGATTCGCTGAAAAAAGCCATATTTTTAATGGTTACAAAAATTCCGCTCCAGGCGCATATTACGCTTATAAGCGCGCTCACGAATAAAGCCTTCAGAGCGAAAGGCATAAGAAGAATCTCTAGCATCGGCCGTGATGGCAACCTCCATGCTGATATAAACCGCGGTGGCCTTCGAAGAATTTCTGTATCATCGATCCTTCGAGGATTTCGCATGCGCCGCCCATGCAGTGTATGGTTTTGTTAAGGCACACGACGGTATCCACGTTTTTTAAAACCGCGTCGATATCATGCGATATTATTATAATATTTATTTTGCGTTCTTTATTCAGATTGTTTAATATTGAATATACCAGCGTTTCGCCTTCTATGTCTATGGCGGAAGTAGGCTCGTCGAGGAAAAGAACCCGCTTGTCGTGAAAAAGATTGTACGCGATAAGCGCGCGCTGGATTTCTCCGCCGGAAAGCCCTCCCATTATATGTTTTTTTAATTTAAAGAGCTTGAGCGATTCCAGGACCGAATTATATTTATCGCCTTCTTCGGCGCGGCAGGTTATTTTAAAAAACTCGTCGAGCGTTATAGGCACGCTTCTGTCGAAAGCGTAATTCTGAGGCACATACCCCAGCCAGTGGCGGTTTTTATTAACTTCGGCCACTTCCACGCCGTCGTAGAGTATTTTAGCGGCCGTTCCGTCCGGCTTTAAAAGGCCGAGCATTATTTTGACGAGCGTGCTCTTGCCCGCCCCGTTCGGCCCCACTATCGCGGTAAACGAACCCGATTCCAGCCGGAAATTTATATCTTTGAGTATTTCTACTTCGCCTATCCTGCACGATACGCCGGAAACATTTATTTCCATTTATTTTTTCGCCCCGCCAAAAGCCGCAGCCAGCTTGTCTATATTACTTTTCATAACGTCTATGTAATAGGATTTTTCGTTCGCGCCCGTTTTCGAAGCTTTCCCTGCCTCATAAGAGCCCATAGGATCGAGCTCTATCACGCTAAGCGAATATTGTTCGGCGAGCGCCTTTATTTCTTTATTCTGATATGCGGGTTCAGAAATCAAAAACTTCACTTCGCCGGCCTTTATAAGGTCGTAAACCTCTTTTATTTTAGACGGCCTGGGGGCGTTTCCGAAAACGTCGGCTATGGAACTTTGCACCAGAGAATAATCGCGGGCGAAATACGCGAACGAGCCGTGAAAGACCATAAATTTCGAACCTTTAAAAGGCGCGAGCTTTTCCCCGGCGTATTTATCGAGGCCGGCGAGCGCCTTAGCGTACGCGGCGGCGTTTTCCCTGTAAAACCCGGCGTTGGCCGGATCGGTTTCGCAAAGCGCTTTAAGTATGTTATTTACCTGCAGCGCGGCGTTTTTAAGCGAGATCCACGTATGCGGATCGCTCGGAGCGTTTTGCGCTCCGACGGCATGGCCGGCGCTTTTTTCGCCTTCATGGCCGTGAGAGCAGCCGCCGTCGCACGATGCGGAAATAAGTTCCACTCCGTAAGACGCGTCTATAGTTTTCAAACCCGATCCGGCGTAATTCACGGCGAATTTCATGGCGAAATCGTCGAGAGAAGCGCCGTTTAATATCATAAGGTCTGCGCCCGATATTTTTTTTATGTCGGAAGGCTTGCAGCTGAAGTCGTGTATGCTTACTCCCGGCGAAAGCAGGAGCTCCGCTTTGATTTTATCGCCCGCTATATTCAAAAGGTGTATATACAGAGGGTAAAAAGTGGCTATAACCGTCTTCTTTACGGCATTATCGCCGGCGGCCGAAGCTTTAAGGCACGGATTACACAAGGATAAAAACAAAACAAATAAAAATATCGCGGCGCGGCACGTTGGCAAACCAAAGATGTGCATAAAATCAATCCATTTCATTAAATTAAATTATCTGAAATTTTTGCGTTCGGCGTAGAAAAAATCGATAGGCACGTTAAGTTCGAGTTTATCCCGGACGCTGAAATCGTAAACTTCTTTTTTAGTGGGCTCCGGAAAGTGGATTTCATAGCGCACGGGCTTTTTAGATTTATCGGTTTTGTGAGTGAAAGTCACTACGAGAATATTTTCATCCTTGAATTTAAGGTTGTAAGCGCTTTCGGCTTTTCCAAACGGAAAGTTTGCCAGAACCGTAAAATCATCTTCATCGACGTATATTTCAAAAAATTCGTTCGATATCTTATCCAGAAAAGTTTTTTCTTTCATGCGCTCGCGGCTCATCTTTTCGACTTTGCTTTCGGCGCTGTAGCTGAAATTATATCCGCCGCCTTTATTTTCTTTTGATGAGCCGGCGGGCGGCTTAGATTCTTGCGAAGCGCCTGCCGAAGCCTGCGTTTCGGTTTCCGCCGGCTCGTCTTCGTCGGGCGTTATCTCCTCGGCGGAAGTCTTTTCGGCCGCCGGTTTTTTAGCCTTATCGGCGGCGGCTTTCGTTTCAGTTTCCTTTGAATGACAGGCGGCAGGCGAAAAATAACCGGCCGCGATAAAAAAAACGGCAATAATTATAACCAGGAATTTATTAATTTTCATAATTTCAAGCATGACCTCCGAATATGTTATAATAGCATTTTTAGCGTAAATGCGTTTAAATGATAATTAATTAAAGGCAAATTGTCAAGATATATTTTAAGCCGCGGCCGCGCGCGCCATAATTTAAAATAAGCAGAAATGCTTCCTGGAGCGCTTCTGCTTATTTATCGAGTCTTTTATATTTTTAAAAAACGCAGCCCGCCGTTAAACTATCGGGCCTGCCGCTATGATCTCTTCGGTGGCGAATTCTTTATACTGGTCGAAATTTTTATTGAACAGCGCAGCCAGTTCTCTGGCTTTTTTTTCATACGCCGCTTTGTCTTTCCATGTTTCGCGGGGCACCAGAACGCTAGAATCCACGCCCGGGCATTCTTTCGGCACCCATACGTTGAAAATCGGGTCTTTATAGCATTCTACCTTATTAAGATGCCCGCTTAAAGCCGCCGATAAAAGGGCCCTGGTTATGCGTATTTTCATTCTCGAGCCCGTTCCGTAAGGGCCGCCGCTCCAGCCGGTATTTACCAGCCAGCAGGTAGCGCCGTGAGCTTTCAAGCGCTCGCCGAGCATTTTAGCATAAACGGTCGGATGCAGGGGAAGGAAAGGCGCGCCGAAGCATGTGCTGAAAGTGGCCTTGGGCTCGGTTATGCCGGCTTCGGTTCCGGCCACTTTGGCGGTATATCCCGACAGAAAATGGTACATGGCCATATTTTCGTCGAGTTTAGCGATAGGAGGCAGAACTCCGAAAGCGTCGCATGTGAGGAAAAACACGTTTTTAGGGTGCGAGCCCACGCCGGGAATCACGCAGTTGGGAATGTGTTCAACGGGATATGTGGCCCTCGTATTTTCGGTAATGAATTCGGAATTGAAATCGGGTATTTTAGTGTTGGGATGTATAACCACGTTTTCTAAAAGCGAGCCGTAGCGTATGGCGTTCCATATCTGCGGTTCGGCTTCCTGAGAGAGTTTTATACATTTAGCGTAACAGCCGCCTTCGAAATTGAATATGCCGGTGTCCGACCAGCCGTGCTCGTCGTCGCCTATAAGTTTTCTTTCGGGATCGGCGGAAAGCGTGGTTTTGCCGGTGCCGGAAAGGCCGAAAAATAGCGCGCTGTCGTCGTTAACGCCGACGTTGGCCGAGCAGTGCATCGGAAATATATTCTTTTGCGGCAATAAATAATTTAAAATCGAGAATATGCTCTTTTTAATTTCTCCGCCGTACTGAGTGCCGCCGATAAGTATGACTTTTTTAGTAAAGCTGACACAGACGAACGCTTCGGAATTCAATTCGTTGATGCGCGGTAGCGCTTTCATAGTGCATGCGTCTATTACGGTAAATTCAGGAACATGGCTCTGAAGTTCTGATTCGGTCGGCCTTACGAAAAGCGTATTGGCGAAAAGCGACTGCCAGGCTTTTTCTGTGACGACCCTGATCGGCAGCTTGTGCTTTGGGTCCGCGCCGGCGAAGCCGTCGAAAATAAAAACGTCGCGGTTCTGAAGATATGCCGTAACCAGCTTATACAGATGATTGAAAAGCTCCGGCTTCATGGGTTTGTTAACCGGGCCCCACCATATCTTTTCGCTGTATTTGCCCTCGTCTACTATAAATTTATCGTTAGGCGAGCGTCCCGTGCGTTCGCCGGTTTTCACTACAAGAGCGCCGTTCGAAGCCAGTTCGCCTTCGCCGCGCGCCATGGATTGCTTAATCAATTCGGGAACCGAAAGATTGCGATAAACGTTTGCCACATTGTGAATTCCGAGCGCCTCGAGATTATAGGTCGTCATAAAAAGAATACCTCCCCTGATTTGCCGCTTATTTTTATATTTTTATCATACTAAATACTAAAAAGCGTAATTGAATTGTCAATAAAAGTGATTGAATAAAAGAAATTTTTCACTACTAAATAAAATAAATAAGAAAAGTAATCGTTTAATTTCTTAAATGATTATAACACTCTATATGATGTTTGTCAAAGGTAAAATTAAAATTCTTCTAAAACATTTTTGCTTTCGGTGAATGGTATAATTTTTTTAGGGTCTTTTTTGAGACCTGATTCATCGCGGCCGCTTTCATCGTAAAAATCATCGTCGTCGCCGTCATTTACCAGCGCCTGGACCGCCGGCCTTTTTTTGAACTGGCGCCCGCCGCCGAATTCTCCAGGGCCGCCTCCCTGATCGGACGATTTACGCGAAGGCGCTTTAGGCTGAGAGCCGGAAGCGCTGTTCTGGCTTATATAGCTTATTTTAAAACTCGAAACTATTTCACGCATCTGATGGGCCTGATCGGCGAGTTCGCCTGCCGCTCCGGCCGATTCTCTCGAGAAAATAGAGTTCTGCTGAGTGACGTTATTCAACTGCGCTATACCTTCGTTTATCTGCTCGATACCCAGTCTTTGATGCTCGGAAGCCGAGGCGATATCTGAAACGACTTCATTGACTTTATTAACGTGCTCGCTTATTTCATCAAAATTCTTCATTACTTCAGTATTTATATTGACGCCTTCATCGGAATTTTTAACGGAATCGGCTATTAATTTCGCCGTATTCTGGGCAGCTTCAGCGCTTCTCATGGCGAGGTTTCTAACTTCATCGGCGACGACGGCGAAACCTTTTCCGGCTTCCCCGGCGCGCGCAGCTTCTACCGCCGCGTTAAGCGCGAGTATATTGGTCTGAAACGCTATTTCATCGATCGTTTTAATAATCTTGCTGGTCGCATCCGAAGAGTCTTTTATTTTTTCGATCGTGGCGGCCAGTTTTTTCATGCTTTCCACGCCTTTTAAGGTTATGGCCCTGGTGTTTTTAGACATTTCAAGGCATGATTTGGCGTTGCCGGCGTTCTGTTTGGACATGGCGTTGGTTTCGTGCAGGCTCGCCGATATCTGTTCGAGCGCGCTGGCCTGCTTTGAAACGCCGTTAGCTAGCGATTTGCTGCCGCGGCGGATATCCTCGGATGCGTAACTTACCTGTTCTGATATTTCAAGAGTTTTTTGAAAAGAAATATCCAGATTATCCAGCAGGTTGTTGATATTAAATTTCATTTTTTCGTAAATGCCGTTATAATTTTTCTTTATTCTTCCGGTAAGGTCTTTTTCGGCCGCGGCGCTGAGGACTTTGCCCCCGTCATCTATCATAAGCGAGCGCAAGGTGGCCAGGCACTCGTTAATATTATTTTTTATTTTATTAAAATCGCCGTTATACTCCTGATCGATCATTTTAGGAATTTCACCGACGCTTATTTTTTCAATATAGCCCGCAGCCTGGTGCAGCGGAACGACCACGGCGTTAAGAATATTGTTTATACCCTCGATCACGCATTGAAACTCGAAGTTTATTTTCCTGACGTCTCCTCTTATATCGAGCTGGCCGCCAGTTATGCTGTTTGTGATATTATCGGTTTCAGAAACCAGCGATTTGATTATGCGGCTTATGTTGTAATTAAATATTATGCTGATTATTATAATAAAAAGCACTATCGCAAGTACCGCGTCTATAACCGTGCCGGTAAGATTTTCTATAGTGGCTTTAAGCCTTTCACGGCTCTGGTCTTCTTTAGCCATAACGTCGTTTATGTAGTTATTTACGCTCTGCACGAGCAGATCGGCCGCTTTATCGAATTCAGAAACTATTTTTACGCTTGCGGTAGATTCGCTTATAAAAGAATCGAACAATCTCAGGCCTATCGACTGGGTATTTTTTATCGAAGCCCTGAAATTATCTATGCGCGCAATGAATTCCTGATCGTCGCCATTCAAAAGTATCAACTGGTCTGCATTTTTGAGCGCCTTATCGTTGAACTTATTGGCCAGAAAACTTATTTTATCGCGGTCTTTTACGAGGGCCGCCTCGAGAACGGCCCGCCAGAAGCTGACTATATTTACCTGAAGGTCTTTTGCCGCTTTTACCTCGTTAATTAAAAATGAATAAGCGTTAAAATTGTTTTTAAGCTTGATGGCGTCGGCCCTGAAATACCAGAGCAGGCCAAGTAAAACAGCTATTATCAGCAAAAGATTAATCGCCAGCTTTTTCCCTATAGTTAATCTCATAAAACACCTCTATAAATTTAATTAATTACTCATTGTCGTCGGGATTTTCAACGCCGGAATCCTTGAAAACCGTATCGAAATTCAAAATAAACTTTATCGTTCCGCCGATCTTAACTATGCCTTTGATATAGCCCGTATCCACTTTAAGGCCGAATGCCGGAGGTTCCTCTATTTTATCTGCCGACTCGCTTATGACTTCCATCACCCGGTCCACTACGATGCCGACGGTCGAGCCTCCAGCCTTAATAATAACGATGCAAGTTTTGTCGTCGTATTTTTTAAACGGCATCGATAACTTCAGCCGCATATCGACAATTTGAATAATATTTCCCCTCAAATTAATGACTCCCATAATGTAAAAAGGGGTATTGGGCACCGGAGTTATTTCGGGCATTATCACAATTTCATAAACGCTGGTAATGTCAATGGCGTAATGTTCGCCGTTGAGCAAAAAAGTTATAAATTTAAAACGCTCGGTTTCGGCTTGTTTTTTTCCTTCGCTGTCAGAGGGGGCTTGCGTATTCCGGTTATTAATGCAATCAGCCGTCATTACGTTTTCGGCGCTCATATCTTTTCTCCGTCGTAATTTCCCGAAAACTTTCGGGGAATATCTTCATGCTATTTTTTCCGGGCCAGTTTTAGCGCTTCCAGGACATCGATAATCAATCCCACACGGCCGTTGCTTAAAATCGTCCCGCCGGAAATACCGGCCACGTTTTTTATTTCGCCGTCGAGCGATTTCGCCACTATCTGCTGCTGGCCTATAATTTCATCCACCAGAAAGCCGCTCATGGCTTTTCCGTCGTTTACAACTATAACCATGCCTTTGGAAATATCCGAAACGGCATCGGTTATATTAAAAATTTCGCCAAGTTTGAATATTGGAAGCGTCCTTCCCTGATGAGTCACCATTTCCTGACGAGCTTCGAATTTGCTGATCTTCGAAGCTTCCGCCTGAAAAGTCAGCTGGACGTTGAGCACGGGTATTATGAATTTATGCTCGCCTACGCGCACGAGCATTCCATCTGTCAACGCGAGCGTCAGAGGCATTCTTAAAGTGAACTTGCTGCCGCGGCCTTTTTGCGAAGATATTTCGATACGGCCTTTTAATTTTTCTATCGAAGTTTTAACGACGTCCATACCCACGCCGCGGCCTGAAATATCAGTAACCGCATCGGCCGTCGAAAAACCCGGCGTGAATATCAGATTATATACTTCGCTTTCGCTAAGGCCGCTGGAGGTCTTAATAATTCCTTTCGCAAGGGCTTTGCTTATAATTTTTTCAGAGTTAAGGCCTGCGCCGTCATCCGTAACTTCTATCACGACGTTACCGCCTTCGTGAAAAGCCGACAATTTTACGGTTCCCTTTTCCGGCTTTCCCGCCTGCAAACGTTCCTGAGGGCTTTCTATGCCGTGGTCTATCGAATTTCTCAAAAGATGAATTAACGCGCCGTCGATTATATCCACTAAATTCCTGTCCACTTCGCTTTCGCTGCCGTAAGTCAGAAATTCGATATTTTTATTGCTTTTTTTAGCGGTATCGCGAACCAGGCGGGTCATTTTCTGAAACAGCCCCTTGAACTGTATCATTCTCATCGACATGCTGATGTCCTGCAGTTCGCGGACCATTTTAACCGCCTGAGTAATTTTTTTATAAAGCTCATAATTTTTTGAAGTTTTCAAAACCGGGTCCTGAAAAATCATCGAATTTAAAATAACCAGCTCGCCTACCGCATCGATAAGCCGGTCGACTTTATCGGTTTTAACTCTTATGGTAGAGTCGGTTTCCTGTCCCGATTTTAAAGAAGGCGTTATATGGCGGTTTTCGTTGTCGGTAATTTTAATCGTTTCTAATTCAGGCTCGTCCTGCGATGTATTTACAGGCTGAACGGGCCTGTCGGAGCATGAATTGATAAGAAGATTCAATATTTCTTCATATTCATCAGGCGCTGATAACAAGCCGTTCCGGGCATTTTCTATCATATTTTTGATCATATCCACCGAATTAAGAAGAAGATCGGAATAGTAGCCGTTAATCGCAATTTTACCTTCTTTAATTTTAGCCAGAAGCGACTCGGCGTGATGCGCAAGATCGGACATATAATTAAACCCGAGATAGGCGGAAGAGCCTTTGATGGTATGAAAGGCCCTGAAGACGCTGTCAATGGCCTTTATATTAGACGGATCGCTCTCCAGAATCAGAAGGGCCGATTCAGATTCGGCTATATTTTCAACGCTATCTACGACGAACTCGTTGAGCATTTCGGCGTCTATGGTAACGGATTCGCTTTTTTTGAAATTTTTACCGGCCGTAATTTTCGCAGGATATAAAGCCTGGCTTGTTTTCTCCCGCTCATTTTTAGACTGAGGCGCTTCGCCGGCCGGATTATTTTCAATAAAAAAACCGGCGTTCAAGCCAGCGCCGGCTGTTTCGCAGCCGCCGGCGGGTTGAAACTCTTCGGAATAAGCGGCTTCTTCTTCGGCATTGCATTCGGTTTCAGGCCCGACCGAAGTTTCGATATACATTTTAGTTGAAAATATCAATCTGTGCATAATCGCAATTTCTTTGGCCGCCGAAGATTCTCCGTTCATTTTAAGAATTTCGTCGATCTTTTCTTTTATGCTTTCAACTAAAGCCATCAATACCTCGTCTTCGCTTTTAACCGAAGAGAGGTAAAACTTGATTTCATATAAATTAGAATCGGAAATTCGAGATAAATCGTCATCTTTGAACAAACCGACGATATTATCAAAAAGTGATAAGTTGCGTGATGAAACGCTTTCGCTTCTGCCGTTAAATTCTTCCATTATTAAATCCGTTAATACTTAAAATAATGCAGTAAATACACGACATAATTTTATCACAAACAGGCGTTTTAATGCAAGTGCCGGCAAAATAAACAATAAAAACGCAATGTTTTATTAAAATTTAATTTTATTTAATTTTAAATTCAATAAATAAACGATGACTATTAAAAGAAATGGATTAATTGTTCCATTTTTTGAGAAGTATGGTTTCACGAACGTTATGGGTTCTCAATGTGAATCCGTCATGGAGTTTTTCGCTGGCCTGAGTGCCTCCGAGTTTTGTGCCGGCGCATCCCATAACTTCTATGGTTATTGATTGCTCCATAACATTTTTGCCGGTAGTGGTGTCTACATCGCGTTTGAGGCTTCCGTTTTTGATAGAAACCGGTTTATATCCCCAATATCTGAAATCGTCATCCGTCTCGTCATCGGTAAGCGAAAATCCGCCTTTAGTAAGCGGAGTCGTATTGTAACCGCCTTTTTTCTTATCTATATCGGTCTGATCGCAATTGGCGACTCCCGCCATATCGCTGATCAATGATGGCGCTATATTTTTAGTCGTCGTTTCATTATTGTCGGAAACGTTATTTGCATCATAGCCGGTAGTGACGTCTTCGAAAAAGCAGGCTAAATACTGCGGATAAGCCTTCTGAGTGGCGCTGATGCTGTCGAATTGGTCGTTATTGTTATATTCGGGTGAAAATCCGGCATAAAGCCTTCCGCAATCGAACATTATATCCGGTTTAATTTTATACTTGAGTTTAAAATGCTGAAGCCCGGCCTGAGCCATAAAATAAGCTTTAGTGGTTAGCAGGGTTGAATTGCGCTGTTTTTTAGACTGCGTATTGGAATTGAGCATCATTACCGAAAATATCATTAAAAGCACCGAAACGAGTATAACTAACGGAATGGCAAAAGCCTTTTCGTGAAAGATAAGCGAAAGGTTTTTATGCTTTCCGGTTTCTTTTTTATCGATAAGAAATTTTATGTCTTTTAAACTCATAACCGCACCATAACTTTCTTTTCGCCGCTTTTTCGGCGCTCGCAACTATTGAAGGGCGCCTGAAAGTTTCGCCTTTCTGGTCAATAAAACAAATCTCCGTTTTTTATCGTTGAAAATGACTTCGCCCTTATCGCGCCAGGACATTCTCAATTTGATTGTTTTCATAAGCACGAGCCCGGCGTTGCCTCCGACAAAAGTCGTGGCTTTTTTATTTTTCATGCTGTGGTCCATCTTGGCTATGCCGTCGTTGCCGGTTACTTTCTGGTTTGACAGCCACGCGGGAGGCGTATTTTTAAATTGCACGAACGACATATCCATATCGTCGGCTTTTATATCTTTTATTTCAAATTCAAATTTATAATCGACGTTGTTAACGGTAATTATGCCGCCGCTGGTATTTCCGGAAATAGTAGCCCCGGCTATATCGAGGTTGATAAGGCTTCCGGTGGCCTGAACGCCGACGGTCAACTTGGTAATATCGACATTATCGAATTCTACGTTGTTTAAAACCTGCTCCAGTATGTTTTTAGCTATGGATTCGGCGGTGAGTTCGAAATCCATCTGGTGCGTCTTTTTTGAAGTGCTGAAAATAACCGACGCCACAGGCATAAACGCAAAAGCGAATATAGCCGTGGCAATAAGAATTTCCACGAACGTAACTCCGGCGGTATTTTTTCTTAAACAATATAAAATATTCATAATATTAAATATACCTCTTGTTCCGGAATTAATTCCGGCGCTTACATTGTGACCGCTTCTACCTGAAGGGGTATTTCTATATCTTCGGGCAGGATCGTTTTAGGGTATGAAGGGTGCGCGCATTCGATAGCGATTTTAAGAGTTTTTTTGCCTTCTATGTTATCTATAAGCTTGGCCTCGTATTTAATCACGTTTTCTATGAGCACGACTTTTTTAGTGTCTTCCGTGCTAACGTCCGGGCGAGATGCGCCCATTTCAACGGTTTTGGTGTACACCAGCCGGGAGGTTTTTCCGTCCGGCCCCAGATCGCATTTAAGCTCGGCCTTCACTATTTTAGGATCGACCGCGGCTGGTTCGCGCGGCGTGAAATCGCGTCCCGGCGAACATATAAAAAAGGTCAGAAGATCGGTTTGCGTTGCGCGAGGATCGATGACGCCCGATTTGTATTTTAACTTCCACTGGCCCGAAGCGGTATCGACTTCTGTTCTGTTTGGAAAAATAACGGTTTTGTAAGAAGCGCCCAGTATATCTTTTTGAAGCTGCTTGATGGTGATTCTCATGCGGCTCTGCGTTCCGGCCTTCCAGCTGCCGATATCCACGGTAACTACCGTTTTTGAAAAAAGCGAATAAAGCCCGTTGAGCAGCAGGGCGAGTACCGCCATTGCGATCAGGACTTCGACCAGGGAAAAGGCTTTGTTTGTATGTTTTATAATATATTTTTTTGGAGTTTTGTTTTTATCGTACACTTTTTTACACTTTCTTTTTATTGCTTACAGGCCGGCGAATAATAAAATTACTTTCCGGCGGCTTCATTAATTAATTTTATTACATCATGATTTTTTCCGGCTTTTGCGTAATCAAGAACACTCGTATCTTTGCTGTCTTTTAAATCAACCCTGGCTCCATGTTTAATAAGTTCTTCGACCAAATCCGTTTTACCGCCCAAAGCCGCCGTCATTAACATTGTTTGCCCTAATTCGTTAATGCTGTTGACATCGATATTATTTTTTTCTACGAGTTTCATAATAGTTTCCTTTTTTGAATGAGCGCAAAACCCGATTAAATCTTTAGCCGACATAACTGCGTCGATCGGAGGATTATAAGGATCGTCCTTGTTGAAAATTTTTTCAAATTCAGTTTTTTCACGCTCCACAACACCGGCATCGGCAATATCGGCAACAGGATTTTCGGTGCTTTCAACTTTAGGCTTGGACGGAACTACAGGCACGGGATTGACAACTACGGAAACTTCTGAAGTTTTTTTCTGCACAATAGCTTTAACTTCACTTACTTTTGGAGTTTCAGGCGCTTTTGGGGCTTTTTGCAGTTCGTATTCATACTTACGCCATGAGTTTGCAGTACCGGCGGCATTATAACCGATCGACTCGGTTAATAACCCTTTCTGGTCATAACTGTTTACCTTTTTGCCGGCGAATTTATTATTTTTATCGTATGTAACGGCTTCTATTAAATTACCCGCCTTATCGTAATTATAAACATAACGGCCGTTTAAATTATTTGCCGCATCATAACTTAAAGCTTCTATCCTGTTGCCGGCATTGTCGTATTTGTTAGAACTTTTTCCGAGCAATTTACCGTTTTTATCGTATAGCGACTGTTCGGATATGTTATAAAACTTGTCCGGCTTTGATATACGCCTGTAAACTAAAACATTTCCCGCGTTATAAAACTGTTCTTCAGTCAAAAATTCGTTAGCTGCGTCATATTTATTTACGCATTTCTGCTTTATCTCGCCTGAAGCGCCAAATTCGGTAAAAGACGACTCGTTATTTTTCGCGTCGTAAGTATATTCGATTTTTTTTATTTGTTTTTCTTCGTTATCCAGCTCGACTATGGAAATTTTATTGCCGTTTTCATCGAACGACTGCACCGATTTTTTCTTTTGCGAATTTGTTTTTGGAAAAAACAAAAACTCGTTCATCACTGAAATCTTATTATTTTTCATTTTTAGCCGTTCTTTTTCCATCGCTTTGTTTTTACATAGAGCGGTTCCATAAAAAATCAGCGAAAAAACTATGACAGCAAATATTAAAATACTCTTTTTAGGAGTCATAAATAAAATTCCCTTCAACAAAATACCATTTTAAAATTATTACTCGGTTCTCTTCTCGTTCTTTTCTATAGTCAATATTTTCATATCGAGAGGCGCAACGTAAAGCCAGAGCTTGAATTTTCTTTTATTGCCGGCCTGATCAACCACGCCGTACGCGACTGAAATTTCTTTATCGCCGTTTGGCAGGGCGTTTCCATCCCATTTACGATTTGGGTTATTGAACGAAAGGTCGGGATATTTGAAAAAACTGCCGTTTTTGTACATCTGATTGAAAACGGCCACATCTGCGTATGTTTCATCTTTTATCAGCCATGAGCTGTATCCTTTGCTTATAAAATCGTCCGGAAATTCAGGATTTCTTTCGTTATCGGAATCAAAATCAAGAGCAGTCAGGCCTTTATACCAATCTTCTTTTTTGATCTGCGCCGTATCTTTTTTCACTCTCTGACCGTCTATATTATCGTGAGCGAACCAGGTTACGAAATTAGATTTTTTAGTGTCGTTTCTCATGTCTTGATGAGTCATTTCAAGTTTTGTATCTTCGGCTGTTCCGTAAGGCGCCATAGAGTCCTGCATGGAATCCGGGAATGTGCCTTCAAAATCTTTGCCTTCCCATATTCTTCCCGCGTTAGGAGAAGTATTCAAAAGCAATTGCACGTCTTTAAATTCCCAGAGTTTTTCATTATCGTCGTTAAGCGAGAAAGGCGCGCGAGGAGTTTTGTGCGAATCCCTGATTTTATAGTTGAACTTATCATTATCCACCAGCGCCCAATTCTTTCCTTCGGCCGAAACAAGATCTTTATAGCAGGCCAGAGTGCTGAGGTCGTTTATTTTATATACTTTTCTAACGGTACCGCGAACCGTGTCGATAATTTTTAAACCGACATTCGGTTTAATAGTGTCTTTTGTTTCAACGCGGCCCCACATTTGAAAGTTTTCAACAACAGAAGCGCCTGCTTCACCGCCGTCACCCTGGTTTATATTTTCGGTAAGAACTTTGTTTTTCTTCCAGTCATACTTATCCACAGGTGCGTCTTCATAATCTTCGGAAAGACACGGCTGGTTGGGATTATTTGTAGGATCTATAGTTTCGCCGGGCGAAGAATTCTCGCCGACCGACGGATATTGAACATACTTAACTACGTCCGGGTTATATCTTAACTGCCAGTTTTCATATTTATCGTTTTTAAAGTAAGTATCGGCGCAGTCGAATTTGTCGGAACCGCCTTTCAACCTTCCGCCGCCTTTGGTAATTGCAGATCCATCGTGAACTTCGATAAAATATTTGCCCGGACCTTTACCTTTGGTGTAATTCATCGGCTTATATTTGAACTTGCCTATTATGTCGGCATTGTTCATATCTTTGCAGTAACCGTATAAATCGTTAGTTACATCTTTTGAATACGCGGGATTACCGAACCCGTCGCCGAGAGAAGTAGTAGCGTAATGCCATGGAAGAATATCTTCGTTGGCATCGTCATCGCTTATAAAAAGTTCAGAAATTTTCATCTTCTTTTCATATATTACGTGAGTAGGGTTGCCAAGGTCCGCTCCTTTTCCGCCTCCGACTTGATATTCGACATGCTCGGCGCAATCCGGCGCATACCAATAAACTTTAGACGTATCGTTTGCGCCCTTGAAAAAATCGGAAAGCTTTGTGCATATAGTATGTTTTTTCCATACGAACATCGGCGAATAAGCCACTTCTATAAGCGGTTTTTCCACTCCGCCCGGGTCTTTCCATTTGTCGCCTATATAAGACGCATATTGATATAACGGCATTTCGTACCAGAAAATGACCTTGAAATTGCTTTCATCCCATTCGCCATCGGAGCACTGTTTTTCGCCGTTATCCACGACCGTCAATTTTGTAGCATGAACGGCGTTATCAACTATCCTGATTATTATTTCCTCGTCGCCTTTTTCGCCTTCGGAAATTTTCTTGCCGCACTCGCTCTTCAAAAGATTTGTTTTATTCGCCGTTCCAATCTGAACATGGGCGACATTTCCGGTATCTTTAACTCTGACGGTAGCCCTCGCAACCGATATAGGCTGATTTTCAAATCCGGGTTTCAACTGTTCCGAAGGAACACTGTAAACCGTTCCGGGAACGCCATTTTTATCACAATAAAGCTGGTTGGTTATTCTACTTTCAGCGGCCTGGGGTTCTTCTATATCTGAAAGTATTTTTTTAGGCTTCCAGTTAGTTTCATTAATCGTCTTAGGCTTTGAGTAACACGGCTGCATGGCCATTTCACCCTGACAACCGGGTATCCATGGTTTCTGACAACCCGTACAGCATCCGCCGGTCGCAGCGCACGGTGCATATTGGCCATGCGAGCAATGAACATGTTGGGGCGTGTAAGCATGTTGCACCTGGGTTCCGCTCCAGTCCCAGCTTATATTAATTCCTGAAGACACGACGTACCATATAGGAACGGAAGGCACTCTGTAAGCGAACTGAAACTCCGCCTTGCCGGGAGCGCCGCCATCGGTAGAAGATTCGCCGGGGCCTTCATGATATCCTATATGACCGCAGTTGCCGTATTTTGTAGGACTGTCCATATGATAGACAAAGCTGACTGTATTAACTTTCCATTTAACCTGGTCCCATTTATTTTGCGGAATGCCGAGCCATGAATAGCAGGGCTTACCAAACATCTCATTATCAAGAAGCGGGCTTTTGTCTTCGTTTAAAGGATGATATGTGGCTAATTTAGGCTCCCATTTGGTAAAATCAGAAGTGGTATCGTCAGGATCGCCCTGATTTATCTCTGAAGGCGTAACCCCAGCCGGATGCGCCACGAATTTCCACCTGTGATTTTCATTTTCCTTAACCACAAAAGAGGCGTTAGTAGTGCCATTCTGAGGTTCCCCCGACATATTGTCTTCGTGAAGCGATTTTCCGATCGCTCCGCAGTTGGGGTTGGCATTTTCAACTTCGGTGCCGTCCATGGCCACTTTGTATTGTTGAGGTATCGGGCACAGCCCGCTCGCTCCGGCAAAAGCATCATTTGTTGTTGTAATAGCCAATGAAAAAATAATAAAAATAAAAACCGAAAGAAGTGTATAGTTTCTCATAACCACTCCCCCTAACCTTTATAAAATATAACCAAAATAACGCTTCTGCTTCAGCGGGCCGCGAAAGCGGCTTAATTAAACAGCTGACGCTTCAACAATATAGTTTCGGTGAGATTATGCTTTCTGAATTCGCTCTCGCCGACATTTATGCCGCCGACGTTTGTTTTTGCCTTTCCTTCCATCTCGACGGTGATGGATTGTTCTATATAAGGAAGGCCGCCCTGCAGCACAGCCGGATCGCTTTCTTTTTTCAGGCTGCCCGCTTTTATGCTGACGATTTTATAGCCCCATTCGGTTATTTTATCTTTGGAATCGTCGTCTTCTAGCGCGAAACCGCCTATGGTAAAAGGCCATGTAGAATAGCCGCCAGTTTGGTTGACGTCTTTTCCCTGTATTTTAACTATAGGACCGTAACCCGCGCTGGTTTTTGAACCAGAGGCGCTGCCGGCCGGATCGTTTTCGTAGCTGTTAACGTCTTCTACATAGTTGGCTAAATATTCGGGATAGCGCGTCTTTGCGTCGCCCGCGTTATCGAATTGATCGAACTTGGCGCCGCCCGGCGGAACGTAAAACGGCGAAAATCCGTAATGCATGCATGAACATTTGAAAAGTTCCTCGGGCAATAATTTATATTTGAGCTTGAGATGCTGTATGCCGGCCTGGGCCATAAAATAAGCTTTTGTTGTTAAAATAGTCGAATTACGCTGTTTTTTAGACTGAGTGTTAGAATTTATAAGCATGAACGCGAATATCATTAAAACTACAGCCAGAAGTATAACCAGCGGAATGGCGAAGGCCCTGCGCCTGAATATTAGCGAATATTCTTTATAAGCGGCCTTTTTCTCGTCGTATAAAAATTTTATTTTTTTAGTTTTTTCTAATCTCATATATAATCCGCCTTATTTTTTTACGGCTTTTTTTATTTCAATCGATCGCCGGAGACTACATTTTTGACTATTTAAGCGAAACGTCGTCTTCGAGACGGGCTTTTCTGGTAACAAGTATGAATTTGCGTCGAGGGTCTTTGAAATCGTTTGCGGTTTCACCCATGTTCTGCCACGATATCCTCAGCTTGACCGTTTTTAAAATAATTTCCTGGCCGCCTTTTATATAATTGACCGCTTTTACGTTAAGAAATTTTTCGGCTTTGTTCAAACCGTCGTTTCCGGTTCCCTTGTTGCTGGTAGGCCAGGGAGTACCCTTATCGTTACGAGGCACCCAGAACGAAACTGGAAGGTCTTTGGCGTTAATATCGGTAACCTCGATTTCCCATTTATATTCGGCGGTTTCATATTTAATTATCGAGCCGGACTTGTCGCCGCTGATAGTCGGAGGCGCTATGGCCGATTTATCGGTGAACTCGAGTTTGATATCTTTAGAGTTGTCGAGGCCTACGGTTATATCGTTAGTAACTTTCAAAAACGGCACGCTCTTTAAAACCTGCTCCATAATGCTTTTTCCGATCATTTCAGCCGTGATTTCAAAATTGAGTTCATGCGTCTTGCGCGTAGTTTTTGAAATAATGGAGGCTATGGGCATGAACGCCACCGCAAACATGGCAACGGCGATCAATATTTCGACAAAAGTGACCGCCGATATGTTTTTTAGCCGCATTTTTTTAAATTCGATAATTTTATTCATAAAATCCCCCGTTTATATTAGAGGCTTAATAAAAAGCGTTTATTAATCGATTGAATTCGGATCTTTGTTATTGGTTTTAACCAGCAGAGGAACTTCGAGCGGTTCGGTGACGATAGTTTTTTCGTATCTCGGGTGGGCGCACTGTATTTCTATTCTCAACAGGTATTTTACCCTGTTGGCGGCGTCATACGAAGAAGTGTCTTCGGCTTTGACAAGTTTCGCGTCAAAATAAGTGACGTCTTCGGCCAGTATGGTTTTTTTAATGTCGTCGATCGGGGCGGCGGTGCCTTTTTCGATCGTTTTTTCGTATATGAGACGCGTGTGATCCGGACTGTCGTTATTAGCTTTTAAAACGCATTTAATAATTTTTTGAGGCGATTTGTCGTCTGGAATGTCGCGGGCGGGAGTGCATATATAAAATTCCAGAAGCGTGTCTGAAGAACCTTTGATTACGGTATTTCCTTCTTTGAATTTCAGGTTCCATTTGGTGTCTTTTTCAATAACCGTATCGTTCAACTTGATCGTAGAAGGATAGGTGGCCCCGCCGATATCTTTGCCCAGCTGCTTCATGGCCGTGCGCAGCTTGGTTTGCGCCCTGGATTTCCAGTCGCCTATATCGACGTTTTTAACGGTGCGTGAAAACAAAGTATAAAGCCCGTAGGTAAGCATCGACAAAACAGCTAATGCCATAAGCATTTCGACCATGGTAAAAGCTTTTTTATTTTTAACAAACGATAAATTTATCATAAAAATTCGCTTACCTTTCATTATTTCAATTTCAGACGCTTATTCCCCTAATATAATTTTACTAAACGGAATAACGCAGTGTCAAGTAAAGCCCGAGTATTTATTTTAAAGCCTCGTACGCCTCTTTTAATTTTTTCATGTCGCACCACATTTGGTACTTTGGCGAGCCGATTTCTTTAGAAGGATTTCTAAGAAGATAACTTGGATGAAATAAAGGCATTAGCTTTATGCCGTCTTTAAAATCATACCAGTTTCCTCTAATTTTAGATATGGCGCCAATATCTTCGCCCAGCAAGAACTTTGACGCAGTGCTTCCGAGCGCGCCTATGAGCCTGGGCTTGATCAGCTCGATCTGCTTAAATAAATGGCGTTTGCACGCCTCCGCCTCCTGCGCCTGGGGAACCCTGTTGTTCGGCGGCCTGCATTTTACGACGTTGGTTATATAAACTTCGCCGCGGCTTATATTGACGCTTTCAAGTATCTTGGTGAGCAGCTGGCCCGCGCGACCCACGAAAGGCCGGCCCTGATCGTCCTCGTCCGCGCCGGGGCCTTCGCCAATAAACATTAGCGGAGATTTAATATTGCCTTCGCCCGGAACCGAATTTTTACGCGTGGCGCCAAGCGGGCAAGCCCTGCATTCATCGACTTCTTTTATTATATCTGCATACAGTTTTTCGCAATCCATGTTTACCTCTCAATAAATATTACATATCCCGGCAGATAAAGGTTTGAAATTATTTTAAATAATCAGGGCGGGCCGTTATTCGCTCGCTTTAGCTTTAAAATCTTCCTTATGGAGGTTGAATACTATAACCTTATGCTGCAGCTGGTCGGTCGCGTAAACTCTTTTACGCGAAAGATCCACCGCGACGCCGGCAGTGGACAATATTTTACCGCGGCCTGTGCCGAAAGAGCCGCCCGAACCTTCAAAAACGCCGGACGCCGAATAAGCGCATATCGGAGTAGCTCCGCAATCCGCAACTATTATAGACTTATCAGGCAAGACGGCGAGCCCGCGAGGGTCGCGCAGGTAATCCATTATGCCCTTATCGTTGATTTCGTATATAGGCTTGAATTCGCTGCTGAATTTAGTTATGCGCGAATTAAAAGAATCGGCTACGTAAACGTAGAAATTTTTCTCGACTTCGTTCATCTGCGAAACGGCGATGCGCGCCGGAACGTCGAAAGAATCGGATCCGCTTCCCTTGCTGCCGAGTTTATTTGAGCAAACGCCGGTAGATTCGAAGACCAGAAGCCTGTTAAGGCTGTCCACAACGAAAATGCGGCTGTCGCCGAGCACCGCCACATCGTAAGGGCGCTTTATTGAATTTGTGGGGTCTTTCTGCTGGCCGAGCTTAACGGTAGAAGTCATTTCCAGCACGATATTGCCGCTTGGATTATATTTAATAACGCGGTTGTTTTCGGTATCGGCTACGTAAACGTTGTCGGCCGTATCCACGCAAACGCCATAAGGGGCCTTCATACTGACCGCGCCGCCGCTCAAGGTTTTGACGTACTCATAATTCGAGTTATAGACGACAACGCGGTTATTGCCGGTGTCGCAGATAAAAATATCGCCTTTAGAGTTTACTGCTATATCGGTGGGGCCGCTGAATTCGTTGGAAGCTTTTCCTTCGGAACCGAACTCTTTTATCTGCTTCATTTTGGGTTCGAGGCATCCGCACAAGCTTATCGAAAAAATTAATATAAGAGTTATAAAAAGCGACTTCCTGTTGTTAAAAAGAACCATAAATCACGCTCTCTTTTTTATTTTTTATAAGAAAATAACAAAATTTATTTGACTTGCATTTAAAAAATTATTCTGATATAATTAAATTTAAGTTTAGTATATAATATTTTTGCAAAAAATGAAACAAAATTTTTATTTTTTTTGAGGTGTTGGCAAATGAAACGTTCGCTCATTCAAAACATAATCGGAAGACGCGCGCTGGCGCTGATAGAATTCATCGTTTACGGAGCTCTTCTTTGCGGAATAGGTTACGGTATATTTCAGGGCGTTTTATTTTTCCAGGAATGGCAATGCCGCAAAAATATGTCGATGATAAACGAAGCCGTCGACGTTTACCTCACGCAGCCCGGCTCGGCGCTTAAATCGCTCGACGACATCAAAGGCAGCCTCAAAACTTCCGTCAAGGCTATTCCCAAATGCCCCACCGTTCCGGTTAAATATAACTATTTTTTCAACGTGGACGAAAAGCGCGTAAGGTGCTGCTATCACGGAGTTCTTTAAATAATAGCCGGATAAATCGCTATAAAAACAAAAGAAGCTGTCGGCTTTGATTTTTGACAGCTTCTTTTTTATTTTATTTTCCGCTTATTAAACGGCATCAATAACTATACATAAGAGTTTTGACTTTTTTTATAAGCTTCTTCACTATTTCGAGCGTTCTGGCGTTTTTAGCGCATTCTTCGGCGCGTTTGAGGTTTATAAGCGATTCTTCGTATTTTTTAACGCTGCTTAATGCCACGGCCAGGTATATATAGCTCTCAGGCCGGTTAGGCTCGCTGGCGGCGCATTTATTAAAGCATTCGATGGCCTCGTTGAGCATATCTTTATTTTCGTACGCTATGCCCAATTTTATAAGAGTGTTATAATTTTTAGGCGAAAGCGAAAGCGATTTTTGAAACGCCACTACGGCGTCGCTGTATTTTTTTGCGTTTAAAAAAGCCATGCCCAGCGAATAAAGCGATTCCGCCTCGCTTCCTATGGCGGCCTGACCGTTTTTTTCTTTTTCGCTGCCGCGGCGTCTTTCGTTGATTAAAGTAAGGCTCAGCGCGGCGTTTTTGCGCACCATATAGTAATCGTCGGAAAGGGCGTCGGAAAGGGCTTTTATAACCTCGCGCTGGTCGAAATTAAAAAGCACGCTCGCTGCAAGGGCGCGCTCGTCGCGGTCGCCGCTTTTTGCTAAAACAGAGGTAAGGTGCTTAATATTAGACACGGCGCCTATTTCTCCGAGCGCCGATATAACGTGGCTTCTCAATTCGGAGTTGTTCATCTGCGCGAGAAGCAGATTGACGCAGGCTTCGCCCTTGAGCCTTCCGACAGCTTTAATGGCGGCCATTCTCACGTAAATATTGTCGTCGTTTATGCGCGCGGCCACGGCCGGAAGCGCTTCTTTGTATCCGATGGCGCCTACGGCGTCGATGGCCGCGATACGCACGTTGGTGAATTCGTCGTCTATATAAGGGCTGAGATATTTGCCGACCTGAACATAGCCCATTTTTGAAAGGGCCAGGCAGACTTCCGACCTGAGGTCTTCGTCTTCGTCTTTAAGGGCCCTCACCAGAGGCGCTATAGCGTCTTTGCTTTTCAGCTCGCCGAGCGAAAAAGCCGAATTTTTACGGACCGTCCAGTATTCGTCCTGCAGGCCGTTTATAAGCCCCGCAATAGCTTTTTCGGATTTGATTCTGCCCAGTATTTTAGAAGCGTAAAAACGCTGATCGTAATTTCCGTTTTCCAGAAGGTCTATAAGGTCGTCTTCGAGGTATTTATCGAAGCGCGATATAACTTCGGCCGCCCAGTGCGATACGTCGCGGTTCTTGCAATCGAGAAGCTCTATCATGCGCCCCGCCACGCTCACGCCTATTTTTTCAAGAGCGGCCGCGGCGTTGCTTCTTACCTGCCATTTAGGCGAACCGAGATTTTTAACCAGCGCGTTTACGGCCGCTTCTTTAAAACCGGCTATGGCTTTTATAAGAACGTCGGCGGCCATATCGTCGTTTTCTTCGAGCAGGTCTATCAAAGGCGCAAGGGCGCGCTCGTCTTTAATTTTGCCAAGCGCCCTTATGGCCGATATTTTAATCTCGGTTTTCTTGTGCTTGAGAAAATCCATGAGCGATAAAGTAACGACCTTGTCGCCTATTTCTCCGAGCGCTTCTATTATCCAGTAAACGGCGTCGTCGTTGAGCGTTACGGCGTCGGCCGCTTCGGCGGCCTTATGCTTTTTGAGCTCCGACATCAGAAATTCTATGGAACGCCCGCCTATATCACCGAGCACGAGCGAAGCGGTCCGCCTTGCGCTCCAATTAGATGACGACAAAACCTTTATAAGATGTGCTATGCATTTGTCGCCTATTTTGCAGAGGGCTTCTTTTATATGGTGCTTGAGGTGATTCTCATCGCTTTGAAGCAGGGAGATGAGCGGATTGATGGCCCTGGAATCGGAAATATTGCCCAGCGCTTCTACCGCAGCCGTCTGAACGTCCTGGTTTTTATCGGCCAGAAAAGGCATCAAAACCGGCGTGGAACTCTGATCGCCTATCTTTCCGACGGTTTTAACGGCCCAGAACCTGGCGTCTTCGCCGGAGCGTTCGAGTATTTCATATAAATATTTAAGGGCGGGAGGCCCTATTTCTATAAGCGCGTCAGAAGCGGCTTTGCGCACAATCCATTCGGGCGATGAAAGGCTCTGCCTCAATTTTAATATGGCCTGTTCGTCGCCTATTTTGGCAAGGGCCTTAGCCGACCAGTATCTGACGTTCTCGTCCGCGTCGCTTAAAGCGTCTATAAGCGGCTGCACTACTTTTTCATGGCGGTGGCTCATAAGGCTCATCGCCGCGCGGTGGCGCACTTTAGGGGATTCGTCCCTGAGATATTTCAAAAGCGGGTCTATAAGTATTTTATCGTCGAAAACGCCGAAAGCGCGGGCGACCATGTATCGTATTTCTACGTTTCTATCGTTCGCGATAACCAGCAGCGGCTTTATAGCCTCTTTTTCCTTCAGGGTTATCAGCGCGTTGATGGCGCGTTTGCGTTTTTCGTGGACGGTCGATTTTAAATCGGCTATGTATAATTCAATAGTTTTCAATTTTCGGCACCCGTTTCAAATGAAATAGCGGCGTAGCCGACCACTTCGGCCATCGCCATTACATCGCCGCTGTTTCCGTATTTTAATAATCTGGGTTTTATATCGTAAATGGATTTGAGCGTTTCGAAGCATATAGCTATGGGCCCATAACCGCACATGGATATATCGTATTTTTCTATGGCCTTATACATGCCGGCCGAGTCGAGCCGGAGTATTTCGTCGATGGCCATTTTATCGAACTTTGCGGCTTCCGCCGGCGGAAGGTAATGTGAAAAATCAGAAGACGCTATGATGGCGAAATCTCCGCCGCGCGATTTTAAAATTTCCGCAAGTGAAGCCGAAGCGGCCTTAGCCGTGGCGAAACCCTGGTCCAGCACGCACAGAGCGACTATTTTCAGGGGCTTTTTAGCGGCCGAATAAATGTATTGAAGAAAAGGCACCTGGACTTCGAGCGAATGCTCGAACTGATGGACCCTGTCGTCGAATTTAAACGGCGGCCTGGCGGCTATAGCGGAAGCGAGCTTTATATTGTTTTCACATGCGCCGAAAGGCGTTTCGAACCCTTCGCCGGAAAATACGCCTATAGCCGTTTCGGAAAAAGCCCTGTGGCACGGGCCCAATATAATTACGGTTTCCGGAAGGCCCGATTCGTACATTTTAAGATAAAGGTGCGCCGCTTCAAAGCCGGAGTAAACGTATCCGGCGTGAGGCGCCACTCCGCCTTTAAACGAAAAGGCCTCGCCGGGACGGGCCTGGCTTAAAGACCTTCCGGGTCCTAACCGCGATGTAAAACAGCTTTCAATCTCCCGGCCGAGAGCTTCGGAGCCGGAACTGTAAAATTGTCCGGCCACGTAAGGTTTTCTTAACATTTAACATCCCCGCGACAAATCGCTTTTACATTACGGCGGACTGCCTGTAGCACTCGGGCCTGCA
This sequence comes from bacterium ADurb.Bin243, assembly GCA_002069765.1. Classification (GTDB taxonomy): domain Bacteria; phylum Muiribacteriota; class UBA9980; order UBA9980; family UBA9980; genus UBA9980. Next base: position 3,993 of record MWBZ01000038.1, on the reverse strand, counting down.
CGCCGGTTCGACCGTTTCGGCGGGCGCCAGCTTGAGGTAATTTATTATCTTGTTTTCTACGAGCTCGGCCACGTTTTTTTCGAGAGCGTCAACGCCGCCGTTGTTGTCGATTTCTATGAAAAGACGGCCGCCCGTGGCGCATATGTCGTTTTCGCTTTTGTGATTAAGCGTTTCAATAGAAGGATAAGAGCCGTCGCGCTTTAAAAGGCGGTCGAACCTAACGCTGTCTTCGATGCTTATTTTAACGGGTATAAAGCCCCTGGAAACGAAAAAATCGTATTCCATGGAATAACGGACGTCTGAAATAACGACCGGCCCCATTTTTTTAGTTTCTATTTCACGGATAAGCGCTTCGCTAAAAATATTGATATTCTGGCTCCTTAAAAGGTCGCCAAGTTTCTGTAAAATGACTCTTTTCTGGTTTCTGTCGCCGACCGCGAAAACGTCGGCGTATAAAAGCTCGGCTATTTGTTTTAAACGGCCCGCTATGGAAGTTTGAGTGTAACCATAATTTTTGACGAGAATTTCGGCGAGAGTATCTTTTCCGGCACCCATTTTACCAATGATAATAATATTGTTCATTAATTTCGTACTCCTTAAAAAAATAAAAGTTCGCAAAAAAATAATTACCTGTAACCCGTGAGTAAATACAAAGTTAGATAAGCCGTAAGGTACGGTTTTAAAGCATAAACGATCACTTTACCGGCCCGCATCGAGCGACGCCGCCGGTATAAAAATGTAAGGCGTCCGCCATACGCCTTTATTATAAAAAAGAGCTTTTTAAAAAGAAAAATGCGTTGTTTTAAACACGATAATTTTATCAGAAGAATAGGGGCATGTCAAGGATTTTAAATTAATTTTATCAATTATTTTTCTGCCTGTTTTTAGAACAAAATTATATTATTTTTTAAAAAATATTAATTTTAAATTCGCAGGACAATTAAAAAAAGAGACCGTCATTTTTCAGACAGCCTCTTTATTAATTATTTTGATTTATTCAGTTTTTTATTTGGTTTCTATTATGAATTATCTTACAAACGCGTTTATGAAATTAGCCCATGCGGTTTTGCCGAGCATTATAGTTTTATAGTTCGGGGCTACCGACGATTTAGGAAGGTATATAGCGAGACCGGTCGAATCTTTAACTCCGCCGGGGCCTGTGATCGAGTTTGCAAGAACTAATTTTGAAGGAACCGAAACTAAAACGGCGAGCAGTTCGCTTGCAGCTTTGTTTATGGCGTCGTCTTTAACGTTAGCGTTGACCAGCTGGCAGAAATGGCCGAGGTCGCAGTTATCGTCATAAGCGTAAACCTGAACTGCGCTTGCCGCTTTTTTGAGGCCGGCTTTAACTTTAGCGTCGCTTAATTTAGCGAGCATAGCGTTAGCGAAGTTATCGAGTTTTGCGCAGACTGCGTCGAATTTTGAGCAATCTACAGCCGACTGTGTGGTATTTTCATTCTTGTTGCTCGAATAACCCTGTTTGTAAGCCTGAACGGTAAGAACCGCAAGCTCTGAAGCCGACATTCCGGGGTTTTTAACGAGAGGTCCGAGTATAAGATCGTAAGGCCAGCCGTTGCCGGGTTCGGTTTCTTCGGAAGCGGCGATGTAATTAACCGCATCTCTCACTTCGTAGCCGACTTCCATCATCTGCATGAGGCACGCGTCCATGCCGAGAACGTCTACGTTGTGACCGATTACGCCTTTTATCTGTTTCATGGCTTCGCCGAGCTGAGGAGTGGTTATGTGGTTGCCGGATTGATCGTCATAGGATATGCCTTTAAATACCTGTTTGGCTCTGCTTTTCTTCCAGCCTGCGCCGTGGTTCCAGATATCTACGAGATATTTTTCGGCGGGATATTTTTCATGAGCCCATTTTACGCATTTAACGAGTTCTTTGTAATCGCCCATATCGATTTCGCCGACTTCTTCGAGAACCTGAACTGCGCCTTTATTTACTATTAATTTACGAGCGGGTTTTTTAAAGCGGTCCTGCAATACTACTATATTCACATCGGGCGTAGAACCGACTTTTTTCATTTCAGTAAGGTCTTTTTCTCCGAACGGATCGAGATCGTTATCGCCGTTCAAGAAAACGATGAAAGTCCATTTAGCTTTAGCCTTCGTGTCTTCGCTCTGTGCAAAAGCCGCGTTCATGGAGAGGATCATTGCCACCAATACAACGAGAAAAACCAAACCTTTTTTTACCATAACCTTCTTCACACTCTCTTTCTTCATACTTATTTTTTTGCCGGCTCAGTAAAAAGCCTACCCCCAAAAAATAAAAAATGCCTTACCGGAATTCATTTGAATTTTAAAATTATCAAATAGTCCTGTAAAGCAAATTCGTAAGTAAATTATACAAGTTATTTTTGATTTTGTCAATGATATTTCTTTATTTTTTTATGATTTTATCAGTTGCTAAAAAAGCTTTCTGGCCAGCCATTTTAGTTCTGCGGTGAAGCGGCCGGCTGGCTTTTGCGGGTTACATAAATTTCAACGAAATCAGCCCATGAAGTTTTTCCGAAATTTATCAGCGTGCGATATTCCGGGTCGAACGTTTCACGGGGAAAGTATATGGCCAGGCCGAATGCGTTTCTCATAGATTCGCCGGTAGTGCCGTTAGCCGCGATAAGTTTTGAAGGCGAAGCGACCATAAGGTTTATCAGTTGCTCGGCTTTTGTTTTTATCTCTTCATCGGCGCAGTATTGCACAAGAAGCTGGCATAAATGAACGAGGTCCGAATGGTCTCCTTCGTCGAACTTCTGCACTTCGTCCGTAACGCGTTTTAAAACTTCGAGCACGCCGTTATCGGCGACTTTTAATTTTAAAATGCCGGCCAATTCTTCCAGTTTAGCGTAAAACGCCCCGAGCCTGGAGCATTCGATAGCCGAGCATGTAGTGGCCTCGCTCTTTATGCCGGCGTAGCTTAGCCTGTGAGCTTCGACCATGGCCATGGCATATTGTTTTGGAGTAACTCCAGGATTTTTGGCCGGTATTTCCGCGAATTTATCGTAAGGCCAGCCCGTGCCCGGCTCTATTTCTTCGGCCGCGACTATGTAATCTACGAAATCTTTAAGTTCGTAAGCCACTTCGGCCATCTGCATAAGGCATGCGTCCATGCCGAGGATATCTACGTTATGGCCGAATATATTTTTTATCATTTTCATGGATTCGCCGAGCTGCAGGGTGCTTATATGATTACCGGTAACGTCGTCGTAGGAAATGCCTTTAGTTGACACACGGCCTCTTTTTTTCCAGCCCATGCCGTGGTTCCAGATGTCGATCAGGTAATGTTCGGCGGGATAATTTTCATGGGTCCATTTCGCGAATTTTACGAGCTCTTTATAATCGCCCATATCGAGTTTAAGGCCGCGCTCTATAACTTTCACGCCGCCTTTATTTACGACGACTTTTTCTCCGGGTTTCGAAAGGTATCCGCGCAGGATGACTATATTAAAATCTTCGGTCGAGCCTACTTTTTTAAGCTGATTAATGGTGCGCGGGCCGTAAGGATAAAGATCGTTGACGCCGTTTAAAAAAATCATAAACGTCCATTTTGCGGTTTTTTTGACCGGCGCAGAGTCCTGCTGAGCGCATGCATTAAAAGGCTGAAAAAGCGATAATAATAATAACGCCAGAAACGCCGGCGCCAAAAAAAGCTTTAAAGAAAAACGCTGATTAAAAAATACCAAATACTCCACTCTCGCTTTCTTTTATTATAATTGTTAAATTCATAAAAAATGACGATTGATTTTAATATACATCAATTTTACAATCTATTAACGAGCCTGTCAAGACTTTGAACTTAATTTAGGTTCTTTTTAATATCTTAAGTGGGGTTTAAGATATTTAAATTAAGTTAAGAGTTTAGAGTGGAGAGTTGAGAACTAAAGGATTTTTGGAAATTTAGATAAGGCGTTTTTAAATATTTTATATATAAAGCTCGCAGGGCGAGCCCCAGCCTTAACTATTCACTATCCACTCTACACTATT
>MWBZ01000037.1 GCA_002069765.1 bacterium ADurb.Bin243 | reverse complement strand
CTCCTTATGGTATCGGCCGCCATATCGGCGGTCCTCGGAGTACTTACCAAATCGGGCGAGCACATAATCGCGCACCATACGCTTTACGGCTGCACATACAGCCTTCTTGCAAACTGGTTTCCGCGCGACGGAAAAAACGTCACCTTCACCAATCTTTTAGATATCGAAAAAGTTATGCGCGAAATAAAAAAAGAGACGCGCGTAATATACCTTGAAACGCCGTCCAACCCTACGCTTGAAATAATCGACCTGGGCGAGCTTCGCAAGGCCGTAGATAAAGTCAATTCCAAACGCAAAAAAGAAGAAAAAATTAAAATCGTCGTTGACAACACTTTCGCCACGCCGTTCTGCCAGCGGCCCATCTCGCTCGGCGCCGATATAAGCCTTGCGAGCCTCACAAAAGGCATAGGCGGCTTCGGAACCGACATGGGCGGAATCGTGGTAGGCCCAAAAGAGCTGCGCACCGCGCTTCTCATGTACCGTAAAGATTTCGGCGGAGTACTGGCGCCCAAATCCGCGTGGCCGACCCTTGTTTACGGCCTTCCCACGCTGGATATCCGCATGAGAAAACAGCAGGCTACGGCCATGCAGGTCGCAGAATTTCTTGAAAAACACCCCAAAATAGCCCGCGTTTCATATCCCGGATTAAAATCGCATCCGCAATATAAAATAGCCAGAAAGCAGCTCGTCGATTGCGACGGTAATTTCGCTCCCGGCTCGATGCTTTATTTCGTCATTAAAGGTAAACCCGCCGCCGCTTCAAAATCCGGCTCAGTCATCATCGACCACCTGGCTGAAAAGTCGCTTGTAATAACTCTCGCCGTAAGTCTCGGCATGATAAAAACCCTCATCGAGCATCCGTCTTCAATGACGCACGCCGCGATTCCGATTAACGAACAGGAAAAGTTCGGAATCGATCCGGGCGGGATAAGGCTTTCGATGGGAATCGAAGACGCGTGCGATATCATTTGCGATCTCGAAAATGCGCTCAAGTTAATAAAATAATTTTTTAAAAAGCACAGAAAAGCAGAGGGCAGGCCGATAACCTGCCCCTGTTATTTTATCCGGGGTTTTACGCGCATCAAAAAGGAACCTTAATTTATGAAATTTAAATCAAATCAGTTTAAGCTAATATCGCGTTTTTTTCTGGCCGGCGTTATTATAGCGCTTGCGGTATCGTGCGGCATAAGCGCCTTCGCCCTTGACCTGGACGAAGATTTCGTCCAAAAAATCGACGGCGTTTTTTTCGAATCTCTTAAATCCCGGCCGGGCGAACCAAGGGCAATTTTTTTAAGCTGCGGCGGCCAAAAAAACGGCTTGATTATTTACGCTATTTACGAACGCGGAAGCTATGAATTTTTTTCAAAACTCGGCCGCGGCATTGAAAAACATCTAAATCCATCGATATTCGAGTCTGAAAAACGAAAGTTTAAAACTTATAGAAAAAACGGGAGCGTGTTTTACGAAAAAGCCAGTTCGCTCATTTTTAGTTTTGACGCCGCGGACGCGCTTTGCGAAGTTCTTTATGTCCCTTATAAAATAAACCGTATAGATAACGACGCTTTTATAAGCGACAGGGGATATTTACGCATAATTACAAAAGCCGGATCAGAAAAGATGCCTCTGGTTTTCGGCAAAATGGTCGAACGCTTATTCCCCGCAAAAATAGCCGTAGTTCAAAATACAGTTAAATACAATCGCTATTACTTCGACAGGCCTGATTATTTCGGCTATGTAAACCGGCTGATTTCATCCCCGGAAGAAGCCTTAAAAGGCCGCTTTCTATTTTATCCCACGCATAAAATCACTTACAACAGAAACGTCGCCGAAGTCTGCCAAAAACGTTCGCTCGACATAAAGCTGGCCGTTTCGTTTTTAAAAAATGATTACCCGATCATCTCACAGGACATAAGGGCCAAACGTTCATTCGTCGAAGAAAATATTTCGCTCGACATGAATAAGCTGGATCAAACCGACATAGGTTCGGCCCAGAACACATATATTTATCTTTCATACGGCCCGGGCATCAACTACTACGACTCTCCATACACGCTTAAAAATATCGCAATTCCATCTCCCAGATTCATTTTTGACAGGGAAGTCTTATTCCTGGAAAACGCCCAGTTTTATCCCAAAAACAGCTGGGAAAGCGACGGGACAGGTATAAAAAGATTTTCCGAAATAAACGAATTCCAAAAAAATCTTGACGGGAACTTAAAAATTTTTAATTCATGCCGCGAAGAACCGGTTTATATGCCGCTTTCTGAAAGGCTTGAATACATAGATGAAATGAACGGCAAAATAACCGGTTACGGCCTTTTAAACGACACCGCGGAGCTCATTTTCAACTTCAAATTTTGCGGCCGCGCCCACAGGGGCAATCCCGTCAACAACGAGTTAAGGCTCGCCGACGCGGTTTACCCGGCTTTTTCTTCGGTATCGCTCATAGTTCCCTCCGGAACGAAAAAAGACTATATCGAAAGTTATAAAAACGGCATTGCAAAATATAATCTGCCCGAATATATCGGCGGCACGCATTACTTAGATTATTTCGTCGAAGCCCCGGCAGGCGGCGATATAGGAATGCGTATGGCTTATCTTAAGTTCTTGCTTGAAAATTCAGTTCCTGCGCTCGCGGCGATAGCCGGTTCGTTCGAAGCCGGCCGCGGCTCCCGCGGAGGATACTATGTCTTTATGAAAGCGTGCGAAGCGATGTTAAAAAAGGAAGGCTGCCGCGTTTTTTCTTCGCCGGCCGCAAAGGCCCTGCAGCATGAAAAAACTGAAATAAGGAATGCCTTTTTCGACTACCTGCGATCGATGAGGACGAACGAAGCTCCGCATAAAATAAAAAGAAAATATCTTAACTTCACATCGCTTTATAAACGCAAAAAAAATTAAAATGCCGCGATCGTTAATGAAACAAATATTAATTTAAAATAAAAACGGCCCCTGCAGAAAGTTTCAGAGGCCGTTTTTATTATCGCCATTAAGAATTGCGTTTAATAATCCGCGAAGTTATTCGGCGATTCTCGCAATTCCCATTGATTTTTCGAGTTTAGCGAACGCCACGCCGTAATCGTGAAGCGACTGGAAGTAATTGGTTTTAGCCTGAGTGAGCGCGAGCTGAGCGTCCATTATTTCAAGGTTTGTATTAAGGCCGTTATCGTATGAAACCTGGGCGATCGAAAGCGCTTCTTTAGCCTGTTCGACGTTCTTTTCCGAAGCCGTTATAAGTTCGTCGGCCTGAATCAATTCCTGGTGAGCTATTTTAACTTCGAGCTTTACGTTTTCGATAAGCTGATCGAAATTTATTTTTTTCTGTTCATAAGTTGTGGCGGCCGTTTCGAGCGCGTGTTTCGATTCTTTTGCGTCGTATATGGGCACCTGGGCAACTACGTTCATATTCCACGTTTCGTTGAATTTTTCAACGGGATACGATTTGCCTTTGGCCTGATCGTAAGTTCCGCTTAACGCCACAGTGGGCTTGTCGCCTGATTTCGCCAGCTTCATTGAAGCGCCGGCCGCTTCCAGTTCGGCTTTCGCGGCCTTTATATCGTCTCTTGTGCCGATAGCGGTATTGAGAGCGCTTTCAAGGTCTACTAAAGGAAGCAGTGATTTTTTCAGTTCGCCGGCTATTTCGATATCGGAAAAGAGCGGCCGGGCGAGAATATTATTAAAAGCGTTTTTGGCGATGGTAAGGCCGTGAACGGCTTTGATCATATTAGGTTTTGTATTAGCTTCCTGTACTTCGACGCGCAAAAGGTCGAATTTCGAAGCGGTTCCTGCGTTAAAACGGTTTTTAACGGTCTGCACATGGGCCGCGATCAATTCGACGGACTCTTTGGAAACTTTTACGAATTCCTTTGCCAGCAGAAGGTCATAAAACGCTTTCTTTACATTGTAAACCAGGTTCACGCGGGCGGAATCTACGGCAAAAACCGCGGCTTCTTTATACTTTTCAGCCATAAGTTTTCCGTATTCCACGCGGTTCGAAGTGTATAAAGCCTGCGAATAGTTGATTTTATGGTCCTGAATAATTTTATCCGCCATTTTAACGCTCACGGGGCCGAGCTGCATTACGGTGGCCTGATCCATACGCGTTACTATACCCTGATAAGATAGCTGCGGATCGTATTTAGCCTTTGCTTCCCTTATTTTTATATCGGCGAGCTGAACGCCTTTTTCAGCCGCTTTCAAATTTCTGTTATTATCCAGAGCGAATTTAATGCTTCCTACCAGATCGAGCTCTTCAGCCGCCATAGGAGCGCCGGACTGAGACTGCGCTTCCACCTTTACCGCAGGCGCCGTTTGAGACGGGGCAAGAACTTCGGTTTTCACGCCTGCTTTTACTTCAGGTTTCGCCTCCGCTTTTACTTCGGATTTTAAATCCGCTTTTGCGCTCTTTTTAACCGTTTCGATTTTAACTTCGCTTTTGTTTTCTGCAGGCGGTTTTACAGTTTCGATTTTTGAATTTTTCTCTGTTTTTTCAGCCTTCTTATAATTCAATTTTTCCTTCATCTGCTCGATGGCTTCTTTATTGAACGCTTCGGCGCCCGAAGCGAGAGGCCCTAAAGAAATTGCTAGCGATAAAGCGGCGCACCCCATCAAAACTCCAGTTTTTTTAGTGAAAAAAGTACTCATAAATCTCCCCTTTTTCTTTATGACTTATATTAATAGATTTAGGTTTCATAGTTAAGCTTTAGTCCGGCTTTAAAACCGAAAAACCGAATGAAATTAACTTTCAGATAAAATTCATCGCTATAATTATCGGCAAAAAATTCATAAAATTAATCAGCCTTCTTATAATTCAATTTTTCCTTCATCTGCTCGATGGCTTCTTTATTGAACGCTTCGGCGCCCGAAGCGAGAGGCCCTAAAGAAATTGCTAGCGATAAAGCGGCGCACCCCATCAAAACTCCAGTTTTTTTAGTGAAAAAAGTACTCATAAATCTCCCCTTTTTCTTTATGACTTATATTAATAGATTTAGGTTTCATAGTTAAGCTTTAGTCCGGCTTTAAAACCGAAAAACCGAATGAAATTAACTTTCAGATAAAATTCATCGCTATAATTATCGGCAAAAAATTCATAAAATTAAAGGGAATATAAAATAAAACCGGGGAGTAAAAAGAAAAGGCCGGCATAAAGATGAAATACTATTTACTTTTATTATTTTAAATGATATATTTAATTTCGTTTTTTAAAGATAAATGTTCCCTTTTCATTGTATGTGGGTAAGTATTTGTTGGGCGCCAGATAAATTTTATAAGGAGATAAAACATGAAAAATTTAACCACTGCCGGCCGAATTACTCCAAAAGTCATAATCGTCTCAGCCGTATTTTTATTCTGTATTTTTGGAAGTCTGCTACCTTTATCGGCAAAAGAAAAAGCGTTCGTTTTAAAGCCCGAACTCCTTTCGGCTGCCGCGGCTAAAACTTCTGAAACCGAACTTTCTACTCCCAAATATGCCGTCGCCAAAAACGATATAGAAGGCCTTAAAAACTTCGCTAAAATATCCGAAACTCTCTACCGCGGCGAGCAGCCTACGGCCGAAGGATTCAAAGAATTAAAAAAGATGGGCGTTAAGACCGTGCTTAGTCTCAGAGCTTTTCACTCCGATCGTTCCATGCTCAAAGGCCTCGGATTATACTATAAACGAATGGGAATATACACCTGGAACTTTAAAGACGATTACGTCGTAAATTTTTTAAAACTGGTCACCGATCCCAAATACCAGCCCGTATTCGTCCATTGCCAGCACGGGGCGGACCGCACCGGAACGATGTGCGCGGTTTACCGCGTAGTAGTAGAAGGCTGGAAAATGAGCGACGCCATAAAAGAAATGGAAAATTTCGGGTTTCATGAAATCTGGTCTAATTTAAAAACATACCTCAATTCGCTGGACTCCAAAAAGATCATGAACGAAGTAATTAAGGCCGATACAGTAGAGGCGGAACTGATTAATTAAAAATTAACTGCAAGCTATTGACTAATAAAAAATTATATTGTATAATTAACTCATGTTCTTATCCAATATTTTCCAGGAGCGTGAAACCATGTGTAAAACAAGGGTATTGTTCATAAAAATAATATTTATAATTAGTATATTATTTATAACTAATATTTGTTCTTCGCCTGTTTTTGCGCAGTGGGCATCCAAACCGGTTCTCGTCGTTTTATACGACGCCGCGGACTATCACAGTCAATTCTATATTAAAGCGCTTTCCGACGCCGGAATAAAATACGACATCTGGGACATCAAAACCTCCGGCACGGCTAATTACGCAAAGTACACCCAATATAAGCGCGGAACGGTTGTCAGAATAGCGAACGACCGTTACGAAGGCTCGCAGCTTCGTCTCGACGAAGTAGCCGACGTAATGGATTTCATGGGTGAAGGCGGGGCGCTTTTATTGATAGGCCAGAACATGGGGGAAGAATTTTACAATTCGCCTATGATGAGCTATCTTAAGATCGACATCCAGAATAAAAACGCCGCGGCCAAAACGCTGTACGGCGTCAATAACGATTTCATAACCAACGGCCTCACGCTTAACGGCGATCCGGAGGCCTCAGGCGGCGACGGCGCTCTCAACCTCGCTTCCTGCGACGTTTTAATCCCCTACGATAACGTCGAGCCCATATTGTATTATGACGCCGCCAAAACCATGCCGGCGGCAATGAAGCTTCAAACATGCTCCTTCCGCGCCTGCTATTACGGGTTCGGCATCGAAGGAATAAACGGCGCCGCAGACAGGGCGTCGCTTTTATATAAAACCATAGACTGGCTGCAGGGAAACACTATGATGGTCGGAGTCGAAGCGCCTTCATTCGCCATAAAAAAACTCGACGGAACGCAGACGTCTTTCAATATAGAATTCGATCAGCTGGCAAAAGACAAAATTTGCATTCTGGAATTTTTCGCCACCTGGTGTTCTTATTGCTCCGAATTAAGGCCGAAACTCGCAAAAGTATATTCAGGATATAAAAACGATATCGAAATTATCGCCGTATCCTACAATGAAAAAGTCGAAACCGTCAACAAATATCTCGCCAGCTACCCCGAAGTCAGCTGGAACGTTTACATAGACGAAACCGGCCGCGGCATGCAAAGGTACGGAGTCAAGGGAATTCCCGCCCTCTTTATAATAGACCCTGTTGAAAGGCGCGTCCGCTATATAGGCGCCAACGACAGCGTAGAAAAAATAAGCTCCGAAATCGACAAGCTTATAAAATCCAGAGAGCATAAAAACAGGTTCGAAAAATTAAACGCGCCTGCATATAAAGGAAATTAATATGAACGAAGAACTTATCCAATCGTTTCTTTCGGCAAAAGTTTTCGGTCTCGTCGGTGCAAGCGACAATCCCGAAAAATACGGAAATATTATCCTTAAAAATCTCGTTTCCAAAGGCTATAAAGTCCTGCCCGTAAATCCCGGTAAAAGCGTCATAGAAGGTCTGGAGTGCTTCAGCGATATAGCTTCGCTTCCGGAATACGTAAAATTTTTAAACTTTGTAATACCGGCCCCCAGAGCAAAAAAAATGATGCAGGCCGTAAAAGATAAAGGCATCGAAATCGTATGGTTTCAGCCCGGCGCTTATGACGACGATTTAATCGGCGAGTGCGAAAAGCTCGGAATCCAATCTATCCACGACGGTTCCTGTATTATGGTTTGCGCCGCATCCGGCTGCAAATAAATTATAAAGATAAAAACCAGCGATAAAAAAAGCCTCCGTTAAAGGAGGCTTTTTTATTTTATATTATAGCATGCCGGCTTTGAATTTAAAATCAGCCTATATATAGCACTTCTTCTTCAAGCATCAAACCGAATTTTTCAAGCACTTTTGATTTAAGTTTTTTCGCCAGGTTTAAAACCTCGGCGGATGTAGCTCCGCCCGGATTAATTATAAAATTTGCATGCTTGGAATACACTTCGGCATTTCCGTGTTTCATATCCTTGGCTCCTGCCAATTCAAGAAAATATCCTGCGGCTATTCTTCGGGAGTTAGGGGTTACGGGCGCAACGTTTTTAAAAAACGATCCCGCGCAGCCTATATACTCGGGCGGATGCTTCAAGTGACGCTCGGTAATTATTTTATCGACTTCGGTTTTAATTTTTTTCTCGTCGCCGCGGCTTAATTTAATGATAGCCGATAAAAGGCATTCGCCGCTTTTTTTCAACCGGCTCGTTCTGTAGTTGAAGTTAAAATAATCACGTTCCACACAGGAAATCGAGCTGGAATCGTTTATCAGTTTGGCCATAACCAGCAGATCGCCTATGCTTTTACCGTACGCCCCGGCGTTGCCGTATACGGCGCCGCCCAGCGTGCCCGGAATTCCGGCAAGGAATTCGCATCCGGTAAGGGCGTTGTCACAGGCGAAATTAACTATTTCAGACAATTTGGTCCCGGAACCGGCCAGCAGAAATACGGCCGTTTCAGATTCTTGCGGCGAAAGCGAAGGCAAAAGATAGTTAAGGCTTTGAGGGTCTAAAACCGTAATATTTTTATACCGGTTTTTAATGACCATTCCGGAAACTCCGCAATCGTCGATTAAAAGGTTAGAGCCGCCGCCCAGGATAAAATGAGGAATCCTGGCCGCCCTGGCTCCGGCTATAGCCTTTACGAGGCCTTCGGGACTCGTGACTTCTATAAAGGCGTCGGCCGGGCCGCCTATTCGAAACGTAGTATGCTCGCGCATGTCGGCGCCGTAAACAATAGTCGAATCATCGCCTAATATATAAGGTTCGTTTGTTTTGATTAATTTTGTGTAATCGGTTCTGGTTTTAACGGTTGTCGTGTTCATAAGCGCAGTTTTTTGCATTTTTTCTCCCGACGATATTAATTTTATCCTGTAATTTACAAACTAATTATTACCGGTAATATCGAAATAAAAATAGAAAAATTAATACGCGGGATTTAATTTTGTCGAAACTTATTCTACCACAATTATTTTATAAATTCAAATTAAAAAAGAAAAAAGAATTTTTAATTTTTTTAAAAAAGATTTTTTTTTACTTGACAAAATTAGAAATTTATAGTATAATCAATTCTGTCATTATGTGACGTTATCGTTCCGGAATAGCTCAATGGTAGAGCATTCGGCTGTTAACCGACAGGCTGTAGGTTCGAGTCCTACTTCCGGAGCCTCAAAAACCCCTGACTTTCATTAGATTGTCAGGGGTTTTTACTTATGCGGCAAATCTTTTACTATTTAATCATTCGAGCGATTAATATCTCGGCGAAAATTTTTGAACGCGATGATTATAGCAGTCGGATACATAAACATTGCCGGCTGAATCTATGGCTATTCCATACGGCTGATTGAACTGGCCAGATCCCGCTCCCGAAGAGCCGAATTGGGTAATAAAATTTCCGGCTGAATCGAATTTTTGAACGCGGTTATTATTATGGTCCGACACGTAAACGTTGCCGGCGGAATCCAGCGCTATATTGCTGGGGTAGCTGAACTGGCCGTCGCCGGTTCCCGCGGTTCCCCATTTAAGTATGAAATTGCCGTTAGAATCGAATTTTTGAATGCGGTTATTGTTAGCGTCGGTGACGTAAATATTTCCTGAAAGGTCTACCTTTACAGCCGTGACTCTATTAAACTGGCCGTCACCGGTTCCAAAACTTCCGAACATAAATATGAAATTACCGTTAGAATCGAATTTTTGAACGCGATGGTTCAACGTATCCGCGACATAAACATATCCGGCGAAATCTACAGCGACATCGAACTGATGATAAAATTGGGCGCTCTGCGAACCGTAAGAACCCCATTTTAATATAAAGTTACCGTTGGAATCGAATTTTTGAATGCGGTTATTGAATTCGTCCGCGACATAAACGTATCCGGCAGGATCGATCGCAATCCCGGCCGGGTTATAGAATTTACCGTTTCCGCTTCCATATGATCCCCATTTTTTTATAGGATTTCCGGAGGCGTCAAATCTTCTTATAGAGTGGTCCTGACTGGTCGCGTACACGTTGCCGGTAGAATCCACCGCGACGCCGCACGGATATATCAAACCCGAAAATTGCTTTACATATTCATATTTTTGAATTAGCTGCTCGATCGTATATTCGGTCTTACCGGTAGCGGGCGTGTTGCGATTACCCGTAACGTCCGAGGCGTTTATAGAAACTTTCTGAGCGCCGTAAATTCCCGCGGCAACGGTCCATGTATAAACCCAGCTGAAATCGGAAACTTTAGTCATGGGGGCATCGACGACCGAAGAGCCAATGGAAATCGCGGGCGGCGGCACTTCGTTAATCTTATCGTTATCGGTGAACTGGGCAGTAATCACAATAACGTCGCCGCTTTTAACGGAGGCGTCCGGGTGGTCGTCGCTAAGCGAAACCGCCGGCGGCATGGAATCGAGCACGGCCGTAAGTTCGAATTGCGCGCTCGCGGTGACGCCGCATTCGGTATAGCTAACCGTTAAAACCGCTTTTTCCGATGCCGCGGGAGGCGTGTATATTTTACCGTTAAGCCCGCCGGAGCCGGAAGTCAGAGCCCATACAGCGGCCGGCTCTTCCGTAACTTCGCGGGAGGAGGAATTAGTATAATGCGCCGTAACGGCTATTTTAGAAAGGTCATATGCGCCGGGGCCGGTAAGAGAAAGTTTTATTTCATCGAGGCTTTTATTTAAAACGATCGACGACAGGCCGTCGACCTTCAAATCAAAACCCGCCGCGACGGAATCTTCCGCGCCTTTATAAAGCGCTTTGAAGGATGCGGTTTCAATAGCCTTTGCGGCGTAAACCTTTCCGTTTAGAGTACCCAGGCCGGAAACCATTGACCACATAGTGTTTTCGTCGTCAGTTACCTCTCTGGAAACCCCGTTCGAGTAAAATATCGTTACTCCAATGCCTGAAAAGTCATAAGAATTGGGGCCGGCCGGCGAAAGCATAATCGCGTCGAAATTTTTAACGAGGGCAATAGACGATATTTTTAAAATATCTAAAGTAAAATCGGCGGTTTTAATTATGCCGCCTTCTGTGTAGCTCGCTCTTAAAAAGGCCTTTTCGGCCGCCGTAGCCGTATATAATTTTCCGTCAAGCGTTCCGGCGCCGGAAACAATCGTCCACACGGTATTAGGATCGCCGGTCACGTCTTTAGTCGTTGAATTTGAATAATCCGCGCTCACTGCAATATTAGAAAGATCGTATGTGTTGGGTTTTATAGTCGAAAGAATTATTTCGTCCGACGTTTTATCCAGTCTAATCGAAGAAAGCCCCACGATCCGCAGAGTGAATTCCGCAGTCAAAACCGTTCCGGCATGAGCGTAACTAACCGTGAAAACGGCGGTTTCCGGAACCGCAGCCGTATAAACTTTACCGTTTAAAACGCCGAGGCCTGATGAAAGCGCCCATGTAGTATGAGGATATTCGGTTCTGTCTTTTTCTTTTCCGACGGGATTAAAAGCCGTAACTGTAATTTGCGAAAGATCATAAACCGCGGTTGAAGAGTTTATGAAAATTTCGTCCGAGGTTTTACTCAATAAAAGCTGAAAAGAATCGTGCTTCTTGCATGGATTTTTAGAGCCGCAATCATGCGGATCATTATCATGCTTTTTGCATGAATTTTTGGAGTCACAATCTCGAAAATCCTTATCGTTCTTTTTATGCGAATCTTTCGAACCGCAATCGTACGGCAAAGAGGCTACACGGGCGGACGCCGCGGAACGAACGCCGGAAGCTTGAACGCCGGTTACCGTGCTCAATCTGAAAACCGCGAATTTAGTCGTTCCGTTTTTGACGAAGCTGGCAATAAAAACGGTTCTATCATTATTAGAAGGCGCCGAAAATACCGCCCCGTCAAAAGAACCGCCGCCCGAATAAATTGTCCAGAAAGGAGTTATATTTTCGGATACGTTATTTGAAAAATGCGCCGTAGCAATAATTTTTGATTTCAGATCATACGCGGTTCCGGCAGCCACCTCGTCTGTGACCCTGTTAAGTACTATGCCGGAAAAATAAACGGCCGAAGGATCATTTGATTTCAAGTTCGCGTTAATAAAATCGCCGTTTAATATTTTTTCCAGTTGAAGAAAATA
Organism: bacterium ADurb.Bin243; assembly: GCA_002069765.1. Classification (GTDB taxonomy): domain Bacteria; phylum Muiribacteriota; class UBA9980; order UBA9980; family UBA9980; genus UBA9980. Next base: position 21,508 of record MWBZ01000037.1, on the reverse strand, counting down.
TTCGTCCTGATTATCTTCGGTAACCATAATATTTTGAAGAGCGGCCAGTTCCGTTATGTTTTTTATCGAACCGGCATCGGCCGCAATCATCGAGTCTTTATAACCAAGAGAGCCGAGAGGCGAACCGCCGCCATCGCTGCCGCCGCAGCCGTTAAATACAGCGGCCGCAAATATCAAACTGAAAATAATGAACGCCTTATTCAAGTTTGAGTTCAATGTATTTCTTATCATAACTTTCACGCTCCGCTTCAACACAATCTTTATAATACGTTGCCGTCGTTTTTATTGGCGGCTTCTTTCGTCAGATAAAAACAAGAAGCCCGACATCAACGTTCTCATAATTTTTTTATAAAATGTACTAATTTAAGAAAAATTTAGAAAAGGCCCGGATGTGCGCTTTTAATAAAGCTATAAGTGGATTGATTTGTAACTTATCAAAAATCTTTTCATGCAGTTTTTAAAATAATTACGATTTCATTTTTTTTATTAGCATTTATCATACCATGCTTTATATAAATTCTTGCATAGCTTATCAACGATTTTTAACTATCTGGCAATACTCGTGTTGGATTAACCAACAAAACTTATGTTGTTTTTCACATCACTACGGTGACTTCATCACAATTCAATCGTTGGATTTATCAACAGTATTTTCTTAAAATCTTTACTTATATTTGAAATCGAATACTTTTGGATTTGAATATTGATTAAATAAATTAATTCTGATATAATATTAAAAAATAATAATGGAGGGATATATGAAATTGTTCACAGTTTCTTTGGTAGTTTTAACGCTTTTACTATCGTTTGGAGTAAGCCTCGCCGTCGCCGCAGTCACTTCCGACGGCAGCGCGCCGGTATATAAGCCGGAGCTTCTTGATGAAACATTAAAAGCCTGCGAAAAAGCTGTCGCCGAAAAACAGCTGCCTGTGGTGGTATTCGATCTGGATTCGACGCTTTTTGACAACGCGCCCCGCAACCGCGCCATTATCGAAGAATTCGCCGAAACCGTAAAAGATAAGTATCCTGATTTTTATAAAGCCGTTAAAGCCATGAAAAATGAAAATCTGGCGTATTCGCTCGACGACACTCTCAAAAACATAGGAATCAACGACGACAAAATATTGAAAGAACTTAAGAAGGTCTGGTATGATAAGTTTTTTACCGATAAATACGTCGTTTTAGATAAAGCTTATGAAGGCGCCGTCGACTACGTCGCCAAACTCCATAAAGCCGGAGCTAAAATAGTTTATTTAACCGGCCGCGATACTCCCGATATGGAAAAAGGCACTCTTCAGTCTCTTAAAGATTATAAATTCCCTATCGGCGATACCAATTCAGTGCTTTTAACGAAACCCGAAAAGAAAATCAAAGATGATGAATATAAAAAGACGGCATCGGCCGAAATATTGAAAATGGGAAAAGTGATAGCGTCTTTTGATAACGAGCCTAAAAACGTCAACCTGTTTAAAGAAGTGTTTCCCGGCGCGATAGTCGTTTTCGTAGAAACGAACCATTCGCCTAAAGCCGTGCCGGTTAACGCATCCATACCGTGGATTAAATCGTGGAAATAACCCGATAATAAATTAGAGCGTAAAAAAGACCATAGCGCTCGACAAATGCAAAAGCCGCCGTTTAACGGCGGCTTTTTTGTTTTGAAATATGATTATGAGTTTCTGAGCGATTCTATAATATCGGCATTAAGGATTTTCCGCGCCGAGCCGATCGAGCTTATCAAAAGCACGAAAAGCTCTATGACCGATATCGCTGCAATATTAATAAAATTAAGTTTTACCGGAATAACGGTCACGCTATAATAAAGCGTAACCTCCGCCGGCACTTTAAAATTGAGCCACTCGATCGCAAACCCGCCGCCGACACCCGCTCCGACCCCCGCCGCCAGTCCGATAAAGCCGTATATCAGGCCCTCGTAAAAAAACATCCTCATCACAGAGTTCATTTCCGTTCCAAGAGCGTTCATAATGGCTACGGTTTTCATGCGCCTGTATACGTTTTGCGAAATAACGAAAGCTACCGCCATGTTCGCCAGCGCCAGCGCCAGGAAAATTATAAAAAACAGCACCATGCGTTCGATTTTTATAGTGGCAAAAAGGCTTTTATTAACCTGTTTATATGTTCTGACCAGAATGGTTTCATCTTTGATCGATTTTTTTAATTTTTCACAAAATTCATCGGTCAGATTTATGTCTTTAAGTTTTATCAATATGGAAGTAGCGACGCCTTCATATCCGAGAAGCTTTTGAAGCGTTTTGATATCGCAAAAGCAGTAACTGAAATCATAGTCGTAAATGCCTATTTCAAAAGTGGTAAGCGGCGTAAAAAAAGCTTCGGAGTTTATAGTCGTTATTTTCAGGTTTTCGCCGGGCGACAATCGGAATTTGTCGTAGAGCACTTTTCCGGTTATTAAAAACGGGAAATCAGGTTTTGAAGCTTCCAAGCCGTTTTTTTTACCCGAATCGCCCCGCGGCGACGGCTGTTTGGTTTCCGCCAGCAAAAGCAATTTTGAATATATTGAATTCAGCCCGGGAAAAAAATCCGAAACGCTCGATTCCGAAGTGAAGTCGGCGCCGATAAGCCTTATGCCAGTTGAATATTCGTCTTTAGATATAATGGCGTCGGCGGTAAACCGCGGCGTAATGCCTTTTATTATACCGGCGTTCTCGTTTTTTATTTTATCTATGAAACTTTCATAATCGCTGAATCCAAAACCGTCAGTAGTAGTGATTTCCACATGCGAACTGGCGCCTATAAGTTTTGAGACGAGTTCGTTATCCAGACCTTCGGCCACCGACACTATCAGTATAACCATAGCCGCTGCCGCCGCTATCATAATCACCGGATATTTGCCGTAAGAAAGGCTTTTTTTAAAAAAGGCTGCGGCCATGTAAAATTCGAGATTTATTTTCATCACAGCCGCCCCGAACGGAAGACCGATAATATAAGTATTATTCCCAGAAAGCCGGCGGTAACGAACCCTATCAGGCCGAGTGTAGGAATGCCGTAAACCATGGGGCCGCGGCCGGTCATTACTATAAAACCGGAAGCCACGATTATAGCCGAAATAATAAGAGAAACCGAAATACGGCTGCTTACCGAATCGAGCTTATTAATGAGTTCTTCGAGGCCTATGTGATGGAACTCGATAGCGAGCTTGCCTTTTTCGACTTTTTTAATGATCGAATTGAACGAGCGCGGCGATTCGGTTACAAATTCTTTAATATCTTCCGCGAAGTTTATAAAAAATTTCGAAAAATTCTGCGGCCAGAGGAGTTTTTTCGTTATTTCCTTAATGAACGGGCCGGCGATCTTGTTGGCCTCGAAATCGGGATCCAGGTTTCGTCCGATCGCCTCTATTTCCATCGTAGCCTTGCTCAAAAGAGAATATTCGGCAGGCACCCTTATTTTGTGCCTGACCGCGATTTTTATAGTCTGAAGCATCACTTTGCCCAGCTCGATATTTTTAAGCGGCCGCCCGTAATAATCGTCTATAAATTCGTCTATTTCGTACTTCAAAAGACCTATATCGATGTTATCGGGCATTACGCCCATAACGAGAAGGTTTTTAAGTATTTTATCGCTGTCTCTGGTCATAAGGCCGAGAAACATATTGACGACCCTGGTCTGGTGTTCTTCGGTAAGTTTTCCGGTTATTCCGAAATCTATAAAAGCGATAGTGCCGTCGTATCTGATAAAAACGTTTCCGGGATGCGGATCGCCATGAAAAAGTCCGTCTATAAGGACCATTTTAAAGAAAGCGCTCGCCCCGTTATGAGCGATAGTTTTAAGGTCGAAACCAAGGGCCTTGAGCTCATCGACCCTATCAGCCTTAACGCCGGACATATATTCGAGAACCAGAAGCCGCGCGGTGGTAAATGATTGATAAACTTTCGGTATGTGAATCGTAGCATCGTTTTCAAAATTTTTGTAAAATCTTTCACAGTTCTGCGCTTCGATGCTGAAATCGATTTCCCGCCTGATATGGCGGGCGAACTCGCCGACCATGCGCACCGGCTCATAAAGCCTGATTTCCGGAAACCTGTTGGCCAGCATTTTAGCGAAATTAAATAAAATCTCGATATCGGATTCGATAGTTTTTTCAATATCGGGCCTTCTTACCTTTATAATGACCTTTTCGCCGTTAAGCAAAATAGCCTTGTGCACCTGAGCTATCGAAGCTGAACCGATCGGTTCGGGAGTAATTTCTGAAAAAAAATCTCCGGCGGGGCGTTGATATTCGCTTTCTATTATGGAAACGACCTTATCGAACGCAAAAGGTTCGACTTCGTCTTGAAGTTTTGAAAGCTCGGCGATTAAATTCTCCGGAAGCATGTCCGGACGAAGCGATAAAAGCTGGCCGAATTTTATAAAAGTCGGCCCGAGCTCCTCGAGAGCGGATTTAATTCTCTGCGCAAGCGTTCCCATTTTATGAGGATTTTCGGCGGTAGAAAGAATCCTGAACACTTTAGTTTTAATATTAAAAATACGGAATATGCCTATCTTTTCAATCACGAAACCGAGCCCGTGCTTGATAAGAATATTGGCGATAGCTTTATACCGCAAAAATAACTTATATCTTTTTTTTATATTGAAAATCCCCATAAACTATACTTTCCTTCATTTTAACCCGCAAGCATAAAAACCGGCCGCTAATCAACCAAAAACTTCTATTATTTTAATCTAAATAATCTGAAATGTAAATATAAATTTAGCGCCCGTCAACAAATTTTAATAAAAAAAAGAGGCGGGTTGTGTTCCGCCTCTTCTTTTTTTATTTTATTTTTAATGCCGATGTTGTCTTATCTGTTAAGAACGTTGTCTATAGCTTGACCGACGGCGCTTCCGGCCCTGTCTACAACGCTTCTGACGCTGTATCCGATGGGATGAATTTTACGTTTTATATTTGCGGTGGTGTTTTCAACGCCGTTGCTTACGCTCTGTTTGAATCTGCTTACGCCTTCTTTAACAGCGGGGCCGACCTGGCTTTTAAAATTTTCGCATCCGTTTTTAACTTCGGCGACGCCGGACTCGATGCGCTCGCTTATTCTTTCCTTGATGTCGCCGCTGGTTGCGCGTTCAACCAGGCTGCCGGCTACCGTAGAGGTTCTGGAAACCGAATTTTTTACCATGGCGGTTTTTTCGACTACATACGCGCGGGCTTCTCTTGCATCTTGAGAAATCTGATTGACGTTATCGCGAAGGCCTTCGCGTTCACTCTGGAAAGTGTTATAAACGGTAGCGTTGACATTGGGCGAATTTGCCGGATCGCCGAAAGCGAGCGCAGGATTTATTGAAAGTATTATAACCGCGGCTGCTATAAAAAAAGATATAGTGTTTCTCATATTGTTACCTCCGTTTTTTATAATCATCGTTATATTTCGGTTTTTACGTTGTTTTTTTAACTTACAAAATAATTATACTTAATAAAATGAACCGTGTCAACAGCAATACAAAAAAAATTGCAAAATCCCGAAAAATAAGTTATAATAAAACAAAAATAAACTACAAGAGGCGCTTAACTTGGATGAAAAAAGTATTTTAGCCAAAATTAAAGCTGGCGGGCTTAAGATTACCAAACAGCGCGAGGTAATAATTACCGTGCTGATCGAAAACAAGGGCAACCATCTTAATCTGGAACAAATCCTGGAAAAGTCACATATTTATCACGATAACATTTCCGCCGCCACAATTTATCGAAATATTACGTTTTTAGAACAAAACGGAATAATAAAAAAATTCACCGGCCACGATAAAAAATCCTATTACGAAATCGAAGCGCGCGGCGCGGCGCACAAGCACCACGACCACCTCTTTTGCGTTAAATGCGGAGAAATAATCGAATTTTATAACCAGCAGATAGAAAAATTACAGCAAAAAATAGCTCGCGAAACAGGCTTTAAAATATTGGACCACAAGCTTGAAATTTACGGCGAATGCCGTAAATGCTCATCCGGTAAATAAGCGCTCCGCGAGCGCGCCCGCGAACGGCAAATTCACTTTGCGGCGCGGGGAAGTATCTGGTTAAAAGTAGTTTCGGCCAGAAAGGAACTTCTTACCAGAGGCGCCGACGCGACGGCTTTGAAGCCCATTTCCAAGGCCAGGACTTTATATTTTTCAAACACCGATTTATCGACGTATTCTTTTACAGCATGGCTTTTAACCGAAGGCGCTATATACTGGCCTATCGTAAAAATATCGCATCCGGCCGAACGCAGGTCTGCCATGAGCTCTTTAACCTCTTCCGGCGTCTCGCCCAGCCCGGCCATAATGCCGGACTTCGAAAAAACTTCTTTTGAAATCTCATGGACGCGTCTTATAAGTTCGAGCGAACGGCCGTAGTCGGCCCCGCTTCTAACTTCGCCATAAAGCCTTTTAACGGTTTCCAGGTTGTGCGATAATACCGTAAGCCCTTCTACAAAAACCATCTTAAGCGCATCGCGATCCCCTTTAAAATCGGGAATAAGCGCTTCGACCTTAGTTTGAGGGCACAGCCTGTTTATGCTTTTTATAACCGCCCCGAAATGAGACGCGCCCCCGTCGGCAAGATCATCGCGGGTAGGCGAGGTTATTACGACGTATTTTAATCCGAGACGGCTGACCGCTTCGGCCACGTTATTTATTTCAGCCGGGTCCGGCGGCTCCGGTTTTTGACGGCTGACCGCGCAAAAAGAGCATGCGCGCGTGCATCGGTCGCCGAGTATCATAAAAGTCGCCACTTCGTCTTTGAAGCAGCGGCCGCGGTTAGGGCACAACGCGCTTTCGCAAACGGTATTAAGATTGAGTTCTTTAAGAAGGCTGCGCGTTTTAAGGCTTTCGCCCGCACGATACCCGGATTTATTTTTAATGATTTCCGCTTTTAATTCTTCCGGTATTTTATTCTTTATCATGATTACTTTCCTGACCTTATGAAATTGGCTAAATCGCGAGCGTATTATAACTTATTATCACAAAATTGTCAATTCGCTCGGGCCGCCGGAACGCCCATTCCTTTTAATAGGGACGCTTGCATACGCCCGTAAAGTATGGTATAATAAATATTGGTAAACGAAGCGGCAACATCAGCGAAAAGGAGCTAAATTATGTCGTATGTGGAATATAAAATTAAAAATCAGCTTCTGAAAGTTCAAAAAATAATATCTGAAGAAGAGCTGCGCGAACGCATAAAAGAAATGGCCGTTCAGATAAGCGCCGATTACAAAGACGAACCGGTTTATCTGGTGGGCATTTTAAAAGGCGCCTTCATGTTCATGTCCGAATTATGCCGCCATCTGACGATAACCTGCGAATGCTCCTTTCTGGGCGTTTCAAGCTACGGCAACGAAAAAACTACCAGCGGCAAAGTCAAGATCACAAAAGACATCGAAGAGGATATCGAAGGAAAAAACGTCATAATAATCGAAGATATTATAGATACGGGAATCACTCTCAGTTTTTTAAAAGAATATATGAAAACCCGCAATCCAAAGTCGATCAAAATTTGCTCGCTGCTCTCAAAGCCTTCCTGCCGCAAAGTGGAGCTGGCCATAGACTATGTGGGGTTCGAAATTCCAAACGAATTCGTTATCGGCTTCGGCCTCGATTACGAACAGTATTTGAGAAACCTTCCTTACGTGGCCTCTGTTTTAATAAGCCCGCAGCCGCACATATAATCTGCCCGCACATTCATAAAAAAATAGAAAGGTACTTCGATATGCTGAAAAATATACTCTTAACGCCGGTCGGCGAACTGCAGACCAACTGCTATATCATTTATTGTGAAAAAACGAAAAGATGCGCAATAATAGATCCGGGCGCGGAAGCCGAAAAAATATCGCGAAAAATAGAAGGGCTCGGCCTGATTCCGGTTTATGTAATCCTTACCCACGGCCACTACGATCATATCGGGGCGGTTAATTTCATGCTCGAAAAATACTCTTCAAACCAGATAAAACTGGCCGCCCACGAAGCCGAAATCGAAATGCTCAAAAATCCCATGATCAACTATTCGATTATGAGCGGCAAAAGCGTTTCGCTTAAAACCCCCGACCTTATACTTAAAGACGGCGACATAATAGAGGTCTCCGAATACCTCAAGCTTAAAACCTTACATACTCCCGGCCATACATTCGGCGGTTCCTGCTTCAACTATGACGACAGGGTCCTCTTCGCGGGCGACACGCTTTTTCTCGAATCCGTCGGCAGGGCCGATCTGCACGGCGGAAGCTTCGACACGCTGCGGCGCTCTATTACGGAAAAATTATTCGCCCTTAAAGACGATATCGTCGTTTTACCTGGTCACGGCCCTCATACGAGCATAGCTCACGAAAAAAAGAACAATATGTATTTAAACTAAACGAACCTCAGCCACGGCTCGAACCGTGACATTAAAACGGTTTTTTAAAAATCGCATCTTAATAAAGTAAAATTAATTCCGATAAACACTCTATCAGGCATGGCGTTTTTTTTTATTCATCAAGGAGAGTGGATTATAAATGAAAACTACCGATGTAAAGCCCAAACCTAAAAAAAGGTCGCTGGTCTTTTCATTCATAAAGTTTTGCTTTTTCATGTTTTTAATGCTGTCGGTAATCGTCGCCGGCGCCATAATCGGCGTAGTAAAGACGTTTTCCGATCAGCTCCCCGAAGTCGGCTATCACACCTACAAGCCGAAACTCAACACGAAAGTGTACGACATAAACAACGCGCAGATCGCGGAATTCCACGAAGTGGAAAACCGCACTGAGAAAGTCAAAATGAACGAAATAAGCCTGAAGCTGCAGCAGGCTTTTCTCGCCATCGAGGATTCACGTTTTTACGAACATTACGGAATCGACTTCGTGCGTATAATCGGCGCGGCCGTTTCCAACTGGCGCAGCGGCGGAATACGCCAGGGCGCATCAACCATCACGCAGCAGCTGGCGCGCAACGCATTTTTGACTCAGGAACAGACTTTTTCGCGAAAAATAAAAGAAATACTCCTGGCGTTCAAAATCGAACAGAAATTTTCAAAGCAGGAAATATTCGAACTTTACCTGAATGAAATTTACTTCGGCCACGGAGCGTGGGGCGTAGCCTCGGCTTCCGATATTTATTTCGGAAAAAAGCCCGCCGACCTTTCGCTTGCGGAAGCCGCCATACTGGCCGGTCTTCCCAAAAACCCGACCAAAAACGACCCGTTCGTCAACCCGAAACACGCTAAAGAAAGGCAGGTGCTCGTTTTAAATAAAATGGCCGAGCACGGCTTTATAACCAGAGAGCAGGCCAGCGCGGCAAAAGACATGCCGCTGCACCTTAAAACCGCAAAAAAAGAAATCACGCGCGCGCCGTATTTCGTAGAACACGTGCGTAACGAACTGATAAATAAATTCGGCCCCAAAAAGGTTTACACTTCCGGCTTGAAAGTTTACACCACCATCGACATGGAAATACAGAAAGCCGCCGAAGAAGCATTTCTGAACGCTAAAATTTATAAGGACAATCCGCTGGAAACGCATCCCACGCTCCAGGGCGCATTGATTTCCCTCGACCCTCAGAACGGGCATATCAAAGCGATGGTAGGCGGGCGTTCTTACGAGCAGAGCGAATTCAACCGCTCCACGCAGGCCAGAAGGCAGCCGGGATCGACTTTCAAGACCTTCATTTACACGGCGGCCATCCAGATGGGCATGAGCGCCAACAGCGTCATGACCGACGAACCTATAGAAAAAGTGAATCCCTACACCGGAAAAGTTTGGCGCCCCGCCAACTATGAAAACCGTTACTTCGGCGACGTAACCCTTAAAACCGCCCTTGAAAAATCCCTCAACTCTATAGCGGTTAAACTTTTAGAAAAAGTCGGAATACAGCGCGTCATAGATATAGCTCACAAAATGGGCATTAAATCGCAGCTGGGCAATAACCTCTCGCTCGCTCTCGGCGCGTGCGACGTAACTCCGCTTGAAATGGCTTCTTCATACGGCGTAATAGCGAACGGAGGCATAAGAGTACCTCCGACGGCTATTATCAAAGTGCTCGACAACGAAGGGAACGTATTATACGACCCGGGTTACCGCGGCGAAAAAGTTTTAGAGCCCGAAACGGCTTTTGTAATGACGGAAATGATGCGCGGCGTCATCGAGCACGGAACCGGCACGTCGGCTAAAATCGGCCGGCCGGCGGCCGCTAAAACCGGAACTACGAACAATTACATCGACGCATGGTTCATAGGATTCACTCCGAACCTGGTCACGGCGATTTACGTGGGAAACGACGATCGAAAACCGCTCGGATCAGGCAAATCCGGCGGACGCACCGTCGGCCCGGTATGGCGCGAATTTATGCTCGCCGCCTTAAAAGATAAACCTGTCGTAGATTTTAAAGAACCCGGCAATATAACTAAAAAGTTCATCTGCAAGGAAACGGGCCTTCTGGCATGCGAAACATGCACGAACAAGGCCATGCAGTCTTTCAAACGCGGATTCGAACCCGAAGCTATGTGCACCCACGGCACCGACGACGAAGGCATCGACAATTACTTCGCCAAACAGGACGGAATTAAAAACGTAGTAGATTACACCGAATCTGAAACTGACGAATCCGCGGAATCCGGCGAAGAAATAGTCGTCGAAACGGAAGACGCCGGAGCGTTCGATCCGGGCGCGCCCGCCGACGCCGCGGCTAAAAAGCAGATGGCCAGCGCAAAATTAGGCGGTCTTCCTTTGGAAACCGACGAAATAGAAGACGAAATAACCGCCGACGGCGACGAATAATCAAATTAAAAATTAATAATAAAGGATAAAGGATAAAGGACGCCGAAAGGCGTCCTCTCTATAATAAGCGAAAGGAAAAAATAAATGAAAGTGATAGAAATAAGGCGTCACAGCGTCAGAGGCGCCGGAGCGCATCTCAACCAGAAAGGCGTGGACCTGGCGCGCGGCGCCGGCAACGCCATGAAACGGCCGGCCCGGGTCATTACGAGCACGCTCGAACGCGCTTTTGAAACCGCGATCGCGATGGGTTTCGCGGTGGACGAGCAGTACGGCCTTCTGGCCACCATGGGCGACGGCGTCAGCGCCGAAATATTCTGGGACTCGCCTTACGCCGATTTTTCAGCTAAAATGTGCGCAGGAACGGCCCTATCGCATTTCGCCGAAGAACTCGAAGCGCTGATAGGGCGCATAGCGGCCGATATTCCGGATGAAGGCCGCGCGCTGATAATAACTCACGGCGGAATAGTTCAGACTATTGCCGCCGCATGCCTTCCCGGAGAAGATCTGTCGAAGCTCGGCGGGCCGCCGTCGTATTGCGAAGGCCTCGAATTATACTTCGAAGAAGGTAAATTCGCCGGTTATAAAGCCATTAGAATGTAAAAACGCATTTTTATTTTTCGTCTTCCACTTCGCCTGGATAAAGGTCTTTTTTGCCGTAAAGGCGCCTTATAAGCCTGACTGTAGATTCATGAGCTGTTTCCATAGTGAATTTTTCGGCGGTCCCGTAAAATAAAGGAAGCCACAGCAGAGTAAATATGGTCGAAGTTATAAGCCCGCCTATAAGAACTATCGCCAGCGGCTGCTGCATTTCGGCTCCGGCGCCGAAACCGAGCGCTATGGGAACCACTCCGAACGCGGTAGTGAAGCTGGTCATCAAAACAGGCCGCAGCCTTATTTTTCCCGCATTTATAACGCTCGACATAAGGTTGTGGCCGCGCTTTCTCAAATCGTTGATATATTCCACAAGAATAACGCCCTTCTGCACGGAAAGCCCGAAATGGGCTATAAATCCCACCAGGGACGATACGTTCAACGAGGTTCCCGTGACGAAAAGAGCGAAAACTCCTCCCATCAAAGCCAGCGGAATGGTGACTATTATCAAAAGCGACTGGCTGACGCTTCCAAAAGACACGAACAATATGGCAAAAACGCCTATCAGCGCGAGCAGAAACGCGTAAGTTATTTCACTTAACATCCTGACCTGTTTTTCATAGTTGCCGCCGAACGAAATAAAATAGCCTTCCGGGAGTTTAATCCCCGCGAGCTTCTTTTTGATATCGTCAGTTATGGAAAACAGGTCTCGTCCCGAAATGCTTCCGTTGATCTGTATCCTGCGCTGCATATCCTCGCGCTTCACCGAACTGGGCCCCTTCGTGGAATTGATCTCGCTTACCTCGCCGAGCTTCACTTTTCCGAAGGCCGGCGTGTCTATATACAATTCGCCTATGTCGGACATCGTCTTCCTGAAACGCTCGTCCAGCCTTAAAACTATATCGTATTCACGGCCGCCGGTCAGTACGCGGGATACGGTTTTGCCTTCTATGGCCATTTCTACAGTCCTGGCTATGTCTTCGATATTAAGTCCGAACTTTGCCGCCTTTCGCCTGTCGGGCTTTATAACCACCGTGGGGACGCCCTGCGTCTGTTCGATTTGAAGATTGGTAAGCCCCGGCACGGTCGAAATCAGGTTTAAAAGCTCATTCCCTTTTTCGGAAAGCGCGTTCAAATCGTGGCCGAAAAGCTTGATCGAAAATTTCGCCGAAGTTCCGGAAAGGGTTTCTTCTATGCGATTGGCCAGAGGCTGTGTAAAGATAACCAGAATGCCCGGAATGTCTTTAACCCTTTCATTCATTAAATCAAAAAGTTTTTCCATGGAGTGTTTGCGTTTCGAGCGCGGAACGAGTTTTATATACGGCTCGGAAACGTTCACTCCCTCGATGCAATCGGAGCCTTCGGCGCGGCCGCTTCGCTGCAGAACGCTTTCGACATCGTCGACTCCTTTGATCTTCTCGCAGGCGAGTTTGGTCAGGCGGGCCGTTTCGGCGAGGCTCGAGCCGGGCGGCGTAACCACGCTCAGCATAACCGCATTTTCATCTATCGGCGGAAGCAGTTCGACCGGAAGATTTATCAAAGCGATTATGGCTAAAACGAAAAGAATGAATACCGCGGCGGAAAAAGTGCGGCCGTTCGCCAGAACGCCGCGCTGCAAAGGCTCGAATTTTTTAACAAAAAAAGACGCTATAAAATGATTTCGGCCGCCTTCGTAATTTTTATATTTTGAAAGTATTAAAAATATAAGCGGCGGGACTAAAAGAAACGACAGCAGGAGCCCGACGAATATCGAAACGATCATAGTTAACGCGAAAGGCGAAAAAATCCTGCCTTCGAATCCTCCGAGAGTCATAAGCGGCATAAATACCACGCATATAATAAGCGTGCTGGCAAGCACCGGCTTAAACACTTCGGACGCTCCTATTATAACCGAATCGTAGAGAGCGAGCTTTTTCGATTCAAGGTGCCTGAATATATTTTCGCAGATGACTATAGCGGCGTCCACGAGAGTCCCGATTCCCACGACTATGCCGCCGAGCGACATGATATTGGCCGATACTCCCGCAAGATACATCAAGTAAAAAGTAACGGCGACCGAAAGCGGTATGGTGACCGCCGAAACGAATGTCGCTACGATATTGTTCAAAAAAAGGTATAGAATCAATACTACCGCCAGGCCGCCGATCAGCATCGCCTCGGAAAGATTTTTAGAAGTATCGTTTATAAGTTCGGACTGGTCGAAAAAAGTTTCGAGCTTAATCCCGGACGGCAAAAACGGTTTTATCTCGGCTATGGAATTTTTCAAAGAAGCGACAGCTTTGACGGTATCGAGGCCTTGCTGTTTTGAAACGGTAAGCGATACCACCCGTTTCCCGTTAACTTCCATCAGCCCTCTTTTCAGCGCCGGGCCTTCCACCACTCTGGCTACCGCCGAAAGATGCACTGGAACCCCGTTCGGCGAAGCAAGTATTATGTTTTCGAGTTCGCCGACGTTTTTGATGGCTCCGATGCCGCGTATTACATATTCGATTCCATGCGATGGAAATATGCCGCCCGTGAAATTATGGTTATTTTCTTCAACCGACTTTTCCACTTCGTCGAGCGAAAGGCCGAATTTTTTTAGTTTATTTGGATCGACCAATATCTGAAACTGCTTGGCGTCGCCGCCGAAAATTCTCACTCTGGCAATTCCCTGCGCTGTCTGTAATTTCGGCTTTACAATAAAATTAGCGATTTCTCGAAGAGACATCTCATCGGTATCGCCGCTGAGATAAAATTCGAAAATTTCGCTCATTCTCGAAGACGCCGTACCGATGGAAGAAACTTCGGTGCCTGCCGGAAAAGACGCCTGAACTGCGGCTATTTTCTCGGATACGGACTGGCGGATGCGCCACGGATCTTCGTTCCATTGAAATTCCACGGTGACGGCCAGAAGACCGAGGCCGCAGACACTGACCACCTTGTTGACGCCGGGGGCCGAGCGTATGCTCGATTCCAGTGGGCGGGCTATAAGATTTTCCATATCTTCCGGCCCCAGCGAATGATTTTCTATAACTATGGTTATTATCGGTATCGCGAGATCCGGCAGAATATCGCGGTTGACTCTAAACGCAGAGCGTACGCCCATTATAAATATAAGAGCGGTGATTATGAAAATCAACGTTCTGGATTTCACTGAGAATTGTATTATTTTTGAAAGCACTTTTCACCGCCTTTTATTTGCACGAATCACAGCTTAATTCAAGCTTGTTAGACATCGACATATTAAACAGCTGGTAGTTTCCGACGGTAACTACCTCGTCGCCGGGCTTTACGCCTTCGATTATCTCGACGCGGTCCCTGAATTTGTGGCCCTGCTTCACGTAAACTTTATCGTAAGACTTGCCGCATTTAATATAAACAAGGAACCTTCCGCCGTCTTCTATGATCGCGGCCTGAGGCACCGTAACGGCATTTTTGCGCTCGGCGGCCAGTATCACGCAGTTAACGAATTCGCCGATTTTAAGAAGTGAAGGGTTTTCGTCGATTTCAGCCCTAGCCTTAAGCGTGCGGGTGTTCTGCTCGAGTATATTGCTCATATAAGTTATCCGGCCGGCTATGGTCTTGCCGTAAATATTTTCAATTTCGACTCTCTGGCCGTTATGGACCCTGGAAAGGTCTTTCTCATAGATGTCTATATCTATGGCCGTTACGTCGTAATCGCCGACGCACATCACGGCCGTCTGAGTATCGATGCTGCCGCCGATTACGGCGTTATTTTCGATAACGATTCCGTCTATCGGGGAATAAATAGAAAACGTGCCCAGTTCATGTATTTTGCAGTCGCCGCCCGGCTCGCATTCCACGCCTACGACGGCTAAATATTTATGCGATATGTCGTAATTCTGCCTGGCTTCATAGAATTCCGTCTGAATATCCGCCGTTTCTCTTTTAAGCGAAATTTTAGCGTCGCTGAGTTTTTCTACGCGCGACATGGATTTTTGAGCGTTTTCTAGCTTGGATTTAGACGATTCGACTTCGATAGACGCGCTTCTGAGTTCGTTTTCGGCCTGCTCCTGCTCCGAGCGGGACGAAACTCCGGAATCCACTAATTTTTTAACGCGTTCATATTTTTTAGACGCCGTTTCACGCGCTACAAGGGCTTTTTCATATTGCGATTTCGCGTCGGCCAGAGAACCCGTGGCTTCTTCTACGTTTTTCTGCGTAAACGATCCAAGTTCGCCCATCTGCACTATATTTTCATATTTAGCGAGCGCGACTTCATAGCGGTTGAGGTTTTTTAAGTATTCGACCTTAGCGTTGAATATTTCGACCGATTCGACAACCATAAGTTCCTGGCCTTTTTTAACGCGGTCGCCGAGCCTGGCCTTTATCTGTTTTACCCGCCCCGGAACGAAAGGCACTATTTTAGCGTAATGATCGGGATGAAATCTGACGGTCGCGTTAGCGCTTACCGTTTCATATACGGTTTCAGCTACGGCCTTTTCCGTCACCAGGCCGTCTATTTTAATTTCAGGGGCCAAGGCGCCGTGAGCGGCTTCGCTGCCGTGATCGTGCCCGTCGCCGGGGCCGTGGGCCGCCGCTTCTTTTTCGCGGCCGGCGGATTCCGCGCCATGGTTATGTCCGTCATGAGACTCAGGCGTCTTTATGGCCGAACGGTCTTTGAGGCTGAAAGTTTCGTAAGCTTCAGAAGGGGCTTTCGCTTCTTCATGTTTAGCCGCTTCGCCTTCGGCATGCGAACAGTTCCGGTGATCGTGCGCCGCTTCGCCGCCGGCCGCCGAAGCGCCGGATAAATTAAGCCGTCCGTAACAAAAGCCGCCGATCAAAATAACCGCGATAAATAAAAAAACGGTTTTAACGTTTGAAATATATCGATTTTTTTTTATATTCATGCATCATCGCCTTATCTTTTAATTTAATTTTATGAAACGTCCCATTATATCTGCATTTTCATCAGGCGGAACGCCGCACGCCTTTCTTAATTCCAGAAGAGATATGTTAAAATCGAAAGCGGCCGCGATTAGCTGCTCGAAAAACTCGAAATAGCTTTTTTTGGCGTTCTGATATTCGAACAGCGTTGTGGCGCCTTCGGTATATCCGATAGTGGCCATGCCGAGAAGCCCCGAAGCTTTTTTCAGCCCGACTCCGCCGAGCCGTTCGAGTTTTTCACGGTTAAGCATGCACAAATTATATTTTTCCGTAATATCCAGCAATATGCTTCGTTCGATATGCTCCGCAAAAAAACTTTTCACGCCTAGTTCGGTGCGGTATCCCGACATTTTCAACTTGAGCGCGTCAATAGTTTCCCTGCGCCTGCCGAAATCATAAACCGGTATTGAAATCCCGAGTTTAACGCCGCGTTCGGCTTCCTTTTAATCATTTACGCTTCTTAAAAACCCCAGTTTATATTCCGGAGAGCCGCTGCGCCTTTCCATTCCGGCCATAGCGTCCACCAGCTCGACTTCGTATAACGCCGATTTCAGATCGCGTCTTTTCGCGCGGGCGTCCGAATATAGTTTTTTAACGTCTTCTACGGCGATAGACGCCGAGCTTAAAAGCATTTCAATCTCGCCTGTGAGGGAAACCGTCCGCCGCAATTCGAGAAAAGAAGTCAGCACGCCCGGTTCAACGATACCGTTTTCTATTTCCAGCGCCGCTTTTTGATTTTCGAACGCGCCTTTTATTTCGAGCGCCTTTAAAAACTGGACTTCGTAATCCAGAACGGCCTGTTCTATTTCCATTTTAGAGCCGAGCGCCACCTCGTATTTTTTAGTGACGGCTTCAATTATGTTTTCGGCTATTTTAAGGTTTTCCGCCGCCAGCTTTTTCTGGTATGCCAGCTTGAGAGCGTTTAATAAACCGGCGTAAGAGCCGTAAACGATGTCGTCGATCGCTTTGAGAGCCTGTTCGCGCTTAATTTTAAGCTCGATCGAGTTTTTTCTTTTTAACGCTGAACCGGGATCGTTCGGGCCGAAAGTTTTAGAAAATTCTATATTTTTGGTTTCGTATTTTTTTTCTTCGCCGCTTTCGAAGGTCCTCTCGCCTTCGATTTCAAGCATCACGGCCGACGGTTTCGAAGCCGCCTTAAGTTCGCGTTCAGCGCTTTTAAGCTCGCTTTCGAACCTTTTGACGCCCGCGTTATTCGCCCTGATCAAACCGGAAAAACTTTCGATCGCGGAAACTTTTTCCTGCGCGCTAAATAGCGCGCCCGGCAAAAGAGCGCTCAACAAAACCAACACTAATAACAGCTGAAGATTACGCATTACTCCTCCGTATTAATACCGCGAACCGCTTATTATAACGGCCGTGGGTTAATGCCGTTACATATGCGCGCCGCGGCGCATTATTTTTTATTAAATTTTAATTGACGTAAAAAGAAAAATTCTAAATTTATTGTTTTAGACGCTTCGAGCGGATTATGAAAGGTTTCGGGAAGGCCGCGGAGGATGAAAAACCGTTTTGACGAAAAGGTTTTCGACCCAAATAAAGCCGCGCTGCAAAATGGCTCCGCAGGAAACTGCGGGCGGAGAAAACTTTTCGCCGGCGGAGGTTATCGCGTTATGCGCGTTGAGATGTGAAGAGCCGCAGCAGTGTTTGTGAAGCGGGCATTGTTTTTGATGCGAATGGCCTTCTTCGCAGGAATCGTGGTCGAAAACCATAAACTGCGCGAAAGAAAGCAGGTATGCAATAATAAGGGCTGAAATTAAATATTTGAAATTTTGCTTCACGTAAAAATTTTAACATAAGACGCAACGCATGTCAAGCGTTTTTGATTCACGCGCGATAAAAACTATTGAATCTGGTTTGTAAAAATGTTATAATTAATCTTCTATGGATACTAAAAGCAAAAGAGTGATTCTTGTAATAACCGACTCGATACTTGTCATCGCGTCGCTTTTTATAAGCTTATTTATCACGTTTTATCTCGACCGCGGCCAGATTCCGGCGCAATACAGCGAATATTCGCTCTTCTTCACTTTCGCAGTCATTAAAGTGACCACGTTTTATTTCATGGGGCTTTATAACCGCATCTGGCGCTATGCGTCGGTCGACGATCTGGTCAACATCTTCAAATCGATAATCGCGAGCTCTTTTATTATTATAACATATATTTACTTTCTCCAGGGCCGTTTTCCGCGTTCGGTCATGGCGCTGGACATGTTCATCACCTTCTTTCTGGTGGGTTTTTCGAGATTAGTGCTCAGATGGCGTTACGAGTATCTTTACATGCGCAAACGCCCTCCCGCGGAAACGGCCAAAACCATATTCATTTACGGCGCAGGAGACGCCGGCGAAATGATAATACGTGAAATGTTAAAACACCCAGAACTCGGCTACAAACCCGTCGGCATAATCGACGACGACCGCGACAAAAAGGGCATGAAAATCCACAACATACCGGTTTTAGGCGACAGGCGCGCTCTTATGGAGCTCGCGTGCGATTATTCGGTATCCGAAATAATAATCGCCATCCCTTCAGCAACCGGCTCTGAAATGAAACCCATAATAGACGCTTGCGCCGAAGCTAAAATCAGCGTTAAGACCGTTCCGGGCGTTTACGAACTCATCGACGAAAACGTTTACCTTTCACAGATACGCGACGTCAAAATAGAAGACCTTCTAGGCCGCGAACAGGTTGATCTGAACATACACGAAATCAAAAACCACATACAGGGCAAATCCATTCTCATAACCGGCGCGGGCGGCTCTATCGGTTCTCAGATAGTGCGCGAAGTCATCAAGTTCAAACCTGAAAAAATTTATCTGGTAGGGCGCGGCGAGCACAGCGTATATCTGGTCAACAACGAATTAAACCTCGACTATCCCGGAATCCTTCACGAAGTGATAATAGCCGATATCCAGGACCGCGCCAAAATCGACGATATCTTTTCCAAACGCCGCATAGACGTAGTTTTCCACGCCGCCGCGTATAAGCACGTGCCGCTGATGGAATCGCATGCCGACGAAGCCGTCAAAAACAACATTCTCGGAACTAAAAACGTCGCAGATGCGGCCGCCAAATATAAGGTATCGACTTTCGTCATGATCTCAACCGATAAGGCGGTTAATCCCACATCGGTAATGGGCGCCACAAAGCGCGTGGCCGAAATGTACATCCAGTCTAAGGCTCATGAATCCAGCACTAAGTTCGTAGCCGTCCGCTTCGGCAACGTCCTGGGTTCCCGCGGATCGGTCATTCCTCTGTTTAAAAAGCAGATCGAGGCCGGCGGCCCCGTTACGGTAACGCATCCTGAAATAACGAGGTACTTCATGACCATACCCGAAGCGGCTAAACTCGTTGTTCAGGCTTCAGTCATGGCCAAAGGCGGAGAAATCTTCATACTCGACATGGGAAATCCCGTTAAGATAGCCGATCTTGCACGCGACCTCATAAGGTTGTCGGGTTTCGAACCGGACAGCGATATCAAAATCAAGTACACCGGCCTTCGCCCCGGCGAAAAGCTTTACGAAGAGCTGCTCACCGCCGAAGAAGGAACCATGCGCACCGTGCATAAAAAAATATTCATAGCTAAAAAGCAGGAAATAAACGCCGCCCTCCTGGAAAAGGAAATATCGGCCATTGAAAGGTTCGCGCGCGACAACAATCCTTTTCAGATAAAGAAAAAGCTCATACAGATCACCGGAAGCTATAAACCGGAAATATTGGAGCGGCGCAAGAAGAGCCGCGACGAAAAAGAAACGATCGTAAAATTAGTCAAATAAGCTTCAAATCATCGAGCCGCATATCGCCGCCGCTATTTTATCCGCGGCGTCGCCATCGCCAAAGCACTTCGAACCGCAGGCCATTTCATCATATCGCTCCCTGGAGGCTATAAGCCTTTTTACTTCGCGCGCTATTTTATCGGTATCGGCGCCGACCAGAATGCCGCATCCGGCTTCGATGATTTCGGGGCGCTCGGTGTCTTCGCGCATGACCAGGACAGGTTTTGACAGCGTGGCGCCTTCTTCCTGAATGCCGCCCGAATCCGTGAGTATAATATAAGCGGCGTTCATCAAAGTAACGAACTCGAGGTATTGCATGGGCGCTTCGAGGATAATCCTCTCTTTAGCCGGCCCTTTGAACTCATTGAATTTTCGTTCCACGGCGTTTTTCACGTTAGGGTTCAGATGAACCGGATATACGATTACCGCGTCTTCGTTTTCGCTCACTATCCTAAAAAAAGCGTCGCACATCCGCTCGAAAGGCTCGCCGAAGTTTTCGCGGCGGTGGGCGGTTACGAGCACGATCTTCATGTTCGCGTCGAGCGCCTTTCTGATCCGCGGCGAGCTTACCGGCACGGCTTTATTTTTAATTATATAATAAAGCGCGTCCACGACGGTATTTCCGGTGACGGTGATATTCGACGGCGAAACGCCTTCGCGGATAAGATTTTTGCGCGCGTTTTCGGTGGGCGCGAAGTGGACGCTCGATATAACGTCGCAGACGCGGCGGTTGATTTCCTCGGGAAACGGGGCGTAGATGTTGGACGTGCGAAGGCCGGCCTCAACATGGGCGACTTTTATTTTTTGATAAAAAGCCGCGAGCGACGACGCCATGGCCGTGGTGGTATCGCCGTGGACCAGCACCAGATCGGGTTTTTCAACGGCAAGAAATTCCGAAACGCAGGTTATTATCTTTGCCGTCAGATCGTGCAGCGACTGGTTTTCGCTCATCAGGTCCAGGTCGCGGTCGGCTTTGATATCGAATATTTTCAGCACGTCGTCGAGCATCTGCCTGTGCTGGGCGGTCACCAGAGTGCGCGAAACGATCCTGCCGCCGGACGCTTCGGCCGCGGCGGCAAGCTTCATCACGACCGGGGCCATTTTAATGGCCTCGGGCCTGGTGCCGAATATGGATAATATTTTGAACGCTTTTTTCATTATACGTATGCGATTAAACGTTAAACCTGAAGTTTATGATATCGCCGTCAGCTACTACGTAATGCTTGGGCTCGAGCCTGTACTTGCCGGCCGCTTTGGCTTTTTCGACGCTGCCGTGCTCGAGAAAATCTGCATAGGAAACGACTTCGGCTTTAATAAAGCCGCGCTGAATGTCTGAATGTATCTTTCCGGCCGCTTCGTGGGCGTTATCGTTTTTCTGTATGGTCCACGCTTTCACTTCGTCTTCGCCGGCGGTAAAAAAAGAAATGTTGCCCAAAACGTCGTACGCCAGGCGGATAAGCCTGTTGCGGCCCGGTTCGGCGAGGCCG
>MWBZ01000036.1 GCA_002069765.1 bacterium ADurb.Bin243 | reverse complement strand
CTGGAAGACGATAAAACCGAAATAAAAGGCTACAGGCTTTACTGCGTAACTAAAAACCCCACGACCGGAGCCGTAGGGGCTGAAAAAGAAGTCATCAGCCATATTAAAAGGCTTATTTTCACCACTTTTTCAGAAGGCTCCGCCGCCGTGAACCTGAAGCTTTTTTCCAACAAAGAAGAAACCGACCTTATAACGCAGGTCACTCTCAAAAACTATTACGCCGGCGAGTTTATACATTGATAACGACACTGTAAAAAATAAAGCAGGGTGGTATGTTATGATAAAAAACAATAAAGGTATCGCCACTTACATGGTTATAGTTTTAGTCGCCTTCGTGGCGCTTTCTCTTTCCAACGTAACCATATTGAACCGGGGCGAAATGACCCAGATCGTCAAAAGCGAGGCCCTTATAAAGGCAGACCTCGCCTCCAGAGCGCTTTACCAGAAATTCAGCTGGAGGCTCAAATCGCTTTCTTATGAAAACCGCCCCTGCAAAGATTCAGCCTATAACGAACAGTTCAATTTCGAAGGCGCCGTATGCGAGCTTCTGTGCTATGATTCAGAAGACGAAGCGGAGTCGCTCGATATCTGGATACTCTCAAAATGCGATTCGGCTTCGCGCGCCATTTTTTACAGAGTCAAATACCAGCAGAGCCTCGTGAACAGTTTTAATAAAATCGTCCCGGCCTACTCGTCATTTTACGCCATCGACGATTTTCCCTCCAATAAAGTTTCGCCAAAAACGCCCCAAAAAATACTTAACACGCTCAAAAACATGCGCGATAACCTCAACAATAAGTCCCACATAGTAAAATCGCTCGAAAACACAAACAATATAAAACAAATCCTCCAGAAGCTCAACGCCCCGGCAGATCCGGCAATCTTGAACCAGATTCCTAAAATCGGCGCCGACGGGCAAAACCAGCTGGTAAACATGGTTCCGCCCAATTCTCAGAATTCAGACCTGCTCACGCTTAACGCGCTTAAAAAGACCGACACCTCCATGCAGCTGGCGAACGCCCAGCAGATCGCCGGCAATCAGGAACCGGCTGGCGGCCCCGCGCCTGAAGCTCCCCCGGCTCCTCCGCAAATGCAGGGAGGCGGAATAAATCAACCGGTTCAACCAGCCGGAGGCGGCGGCGCGCCGGGCCAGGGCGGAGGCGCCAACCTCGGCGGCGGCAAGCCTCAGGGCCAGGCGCCTTATTCGCAGAGGGTCGCAGCCTGGGCCAAAGCCGGGCTTGCCAATCTCAAATTCGGGTTTAAAAGATTTTTTGGCGCGGCTACCGAAGACGACAAAAATGCCGCCAATCAAGCCACCAGCGATTATCTCGCTGTCGCAAAGCCCAACAGTTTCTCGGCTATGGCCGCAAAAAAATATAACGAGTTGATAAATAAAAATTACGATAAGAACAAGAAATAGATATGATTAAAAATCCGAAATCAAGCATTTTCATAATCCCACACAGCAAAGCCTTTTCGTTCGTCGAAATGCTCGTAGCCATTACGATTTTAATGTTCGCCGTCACGTTCATAATATCTATAGTAAGCTCGAACAACAACGAGCGCGAAAAAGTCTTGCATTATTACGTCGCTATGAGCATAGCCAATAAGCTTATGGAAGACATCGATAATACTATTCGCGAAAATCCATATTTTTTAAAGGATATTAAAAACTACGACAAAAGCTATAAAGTGCTCAGCCCCGATTCGCCTTTTTTTATGACTGTCGAAGACTTCAATCTGGACGGAAAGTTAAACGACGATATCGCCGGATACGCTTCCAGCTTCGACATGAAAAAAATCGAAAATTATCATTACCGCATTAACGCTTCCGAATTGAGCGGCTACGAAGGGCTTGGCGAATTCATCTCAAAAGTGACGATAACGGTTTCATGGCCGGACGGCCAAAAGCAGAAAGATTATTCGTTTTCCACTATATTCTCCGGAATTCCTCTTGTAAGCCCGGCGTCCGAAGACGAATTCAATCAGAGCATCGGCGCGGACACCGTCAACAATATAAAAACTGCGCTCAACTCCACCGCAAGCGATTTCAAAGCTTACGCCGAATCGCTCGGCGACGACTACGATTCGCTATATAATCTGGGCCTGCTTTCAGTATGCGTGGAAGCCTTAAAAGAGAAAACGCAAAAAATAGACATAGAGATACAAAACTTGAAATCATCAGCCGCGCAGGATCTTTATACCAAAATAGCACTCGCTAAACTTTACGAGAAAAAAGCCGTCATGCTGATGCAGAGCTTTAATCATATTAAGTTTCCGGCATCTGCAATTTTAAAAAGATTGAAAAGCGGCAACTTTAAAATCGACGGATTTATCGCCGCAAATCCTTCGCGGCTGCAGAAAATTAAAACCAATATCGGAACGCTTCGTAAAACGGATCAGCCGTCCGGTACGCTTTTAACCTCTTCGCTTATCAACGTGTTTTCCGACTCGATCAATTCCGCTTTCTTAATTTATCTCACGCTGCTTTCGGAGCCGGCTATCGAAAATAAATTAAATTTGCGCGAGCGCCAGAGCATTTTTTTAAAGATAATAGATCTCGGATGCGCGATGATTTTAAATAAAAACGAAAATGTAACCGTAAATATAGGCAATTATCCTCTTTCTATAAAGCAGGCCGTAAAAAACACTCTGCGTAATCTTCAGATGTATTACGACCTTCGCAATATAGCCAGAAGCCGTTATATCGGCCTTCTCTTCGAAAAAGTAAGCCTGGGAGTAAAACTGCCGGCCGAAGAAGAGCTCGAAAAGAAATACGACGACGTAGATACGCTGTCTAAATTTTGCGAGCATCTCTATGAAACTCTTTAATATAAGTTTGGTTTTATTATAGAAGGCCTATTTTTGATTAATAACAGGCCCGATTTGTTTTATGGCTTCGCTTAATTCCGTCGGGAAAAAAACGACGGTGTTAGAATTGCCGGAGCCCAGGCCGTCCATAGTTTGGAGCGTCCTCAGGTGCATGGCGCCGGGGCTTTTAAGCATCATAGCGGCCGCGTCCACCAGGCTCGATGCGGCAAGCTTATCGCCTTCGGCCTTGGTTATTGTCGCACGCTTTTCACGTTCCGCTGAAGCCTGGCGCGACATCATTTTCTTGAGATCTTCCGGAAGGTCTATGTCTAAGAGCCTTATCGAATCTACGTGAATTCCCCAGTCGCTTATACGCTCTTCTACGATTTTAGCTATCTGCTGCTGGATCTGCTCGCGCTCTACTAAAAGATCGTCGAGCGATAGGCCGCCCACCACGTCGCGTAAAACCGCCTGGGCGTACTGAGAAATCGCGAATTTAAAATCCTGTATCTTGACTATGGCGCGCTCGACGTCCATGACTAAAAAAAACAAAACGCCGTCGATTTCGGCGGGGACGTTGTCGCGGGTAATCACTTTCTGACGGGGAATATTAAGCGCCTGAATGCGCGTATCGACGAATTGCACATAATCTACGACCGGGGCCACGAAGATAAGGCCGGGACCTTTTATGGCGCAGAATTTTCCGAGCCTTAAAACGATTCCGCGCTCCCATTGAGCCGCCACCCTTACCGTGTTAATAATTACGCCGTAAATTATAAGCCCGATAAGCGATTCGACCATAAATAAAGGGTCGATCCACAAAGAGTGCATGATCACATAGCCGGCATATGCCAGAGCGGGTATCCAGAAGAGAACCCTTCTGATCGGCGCTCCCAGCGAAACATGCGCACCCGCAGGCTTCGCGAACAATTTTGAAAAATCGTAAATTACTTCATTGGCCGCCTGTTTCGCTTCTTTCGCTTCCATGGAGCGCTCCTTTCAGAACCGTTAAGGATTAAATAACTATATTTTTTATAAAGGTCGATATTTTATCGGCCTCGAAGGGTTTTTCAAGAAATCCCAGCGCGCCCGCTTCGAGCGATTGGCGTTTTTTCTGCTCCTGCATGGATGCCGATATCATTAAAACCGGTATGGCCGAGTAATCGGGATTATTTTTCAGCATCTTGCATATGGAAATGCCGTCGAGATCGACCATATTGATATCGAGCAGTATCAGCGAACAGTCTTTGTGTATTTCGAGCGCCTTGAACATAGAAAATGCCGAATTGGTGACTACGACGTTATAATCCGGCTCTAAAATAGTAGAAAGCAGCCCTATGCAGTCCGAATCGTCGTCGACTATAATGAGCTTGCGTTTTCCGCCTTTTCTCACGTTTTCGCCTTCGTTCATATAGGAAATGTCTTTTTCGATATAAAGCGGAAGGGTGATGGTTATGGTTTGAGAGCCGTCGGCTTCGTTTTTGACGACTTTAATCACGCCGCCGTGAAGCATGATTATTTCGGCTATCAAAGTGAATTCCACGCTGAGGCCGCTTTCAGCCGTATTGGCTTTCTGGAAAAATCCGTTCAGGCGGATATCGAGTTCGGGGTAATCCCTTAGTATATTGACCGAATTAAAGTTTATAGTTATGTCGTTATCGGTATGAGTGTAGACAATATCGAATTTAGAATTGTTTTCTTTGGTTTTTATTATGTTATTGACTAAAGTCGTAAATACATAGGATATCTGGGAAAAATCGGCGCTTATAAAAAACGGCCTGGTGGCGAGAGTGAAATCTACGGTAATATTTTTTTCTATAGATTTAGTGGCCAGAGCCGCAACCGCTTCGGACACTACGCTTATGACATCGATTTTTCTGATATTGGATGAGTTTTTATAATTCTGGATTTTAGAGAAATCAGAAAGCTCGTCGATAAGCACCAGCATTTTATCGGCATTTTTAAGCACTATCGAAAGCGCGTTGTTTTGTTTCTGGTTTACTTCGCCCATTTTATTCTTTAAGACGAGTTCGGTATAGCCCCTTATGGAAGCCAGCGGCGTGCGCAGCTCATGGCAGAGGTTTTCGATAAGCTCGGTTTTGATATTTTCCACTTTTTTGATTTCGGTGTTTATCTTGCTGATCTGCGTTGAAAAAACCTTCTGTGAATCGATGTTTTTCTGCCTTTCGAGGGCCAGGCATATATTTTTAAATAGAACGGTTTCGTAGTTGTGAGTTTTAGCTACGTAATTAAAAATTTTAGTGTCCAGAAGTTCGGACGCTTTTTTATCGTTTGAAACGCTTGAAACTATCAAAAACGCCGTCAATTCAAATTTAGCCGCCAGCGCGCTTATAGACGCCGGCTCGATATTTTCGTCGATATCTATGACGGCCGAGCCCGCGCCGCTTGAACTAAGAATGCCTTCTGCCGCGTTAAAATCTTTTTCAAATATTATTTCGATAGGATAGTCGAACTTACGGGACTGGGCGATTACGCCTTCGACTATCGAAGGATTACTGATAATCAATACCTTATTTGCGGAACTATTCATCACACACCTCAAAATGAGCGTTTTTCTATATATTTATTAATTTAATCACGATATTATAGTAAAAATTAAAAAAAATGTCAATAAAATCAATAATAATTTTATTAAATATATCCATTCGAACGGATAATTTGCCCGCCGCAACGTTTAAAAACAATATAAAAATCAATAATTTTCATACTGAGTTCCAAGGACCAGCATTTTTATGGGGGCGGCCGCGGGCGCTTTGAATACGTGCAGCTGCGGGGCGGTGAGCCCGACGCCGCCCGCCACTATTATATCTAAGCGGCCGTCGCCGTCTATATCCGCGACCGTCGGGGTGCAATAAGTCTTTCCGATATATTTAGGAAATCCGGGCACCTGATCTCCGCGCGCCGTGAGCACGTTTACATAACCGGCTTTTTCCTTGGTTTCATCGTTAAACGAAGTGAAAATAAAATCCGGCTCGCCGTCGCCGTCTACGTCGGCTATCTGCGGAACGCTTTTTATGTAACGCCCTATTTTTCTGGGCCATCCGGAGAGCGACTGCCCTTTCTGGTTTCTTACGTCTATAAAGGCGCCTTTATTGTCGGCGTGAGTGTAAGTTAAAACCATGTCCAGCTCGCCGTCTTTATCTATATCTACCATGCGCACCTGCGAATGCGACTCGGCGGGAAGCGGCTGGCTTATTTTAGTGTTGCCGTCCGAATCGAGCACTTTAACTGAGTAAGGAAGGGTCGTTTGGCTGATTATTTCCGAACGGCCGTCTTTATCTATATCTACCACATTGACTTCGAACGGCCAGTATCCGGTGTTAGAACCGAAACTCTGGGGCCAGTTGGTTTTAAGCTGCCCGTCGCGGTAAACGCTCACTTTTCCGCTCGTATCGCGCACTACGACGTCGGCTTTATTTTTGTTGTCGATATCCAGCACTTTAACCGGAGCGCTGACCGGCGCACCCACATTAGTCTGCCATTCGACGTTTCCTTCGTCGTCGAGCCTTACGACCCGGCCCGAGTTAGAGCCTATGTAGGTTTTCAGCTTTCCGTCGGGACCTTCGCACAGCTGTGGGCTCGAAAAAGCGGTATTGCCTTTGGTGTCGTAAGTCCATTCGGTTTTGCCGTACAGGTCCATGCAATAAACTTTGCCGTCGAGGCTTCCGGCGATCACTTTGGATTTGCCCTTATCGCTCACGGCCACCGAAGAAAGGATGGGCCCGCCCGTCTGTTTCGGCCAGAGGCCGAACCTTTTTTCCTTGCCGTCGGCGCCGACTATGTGCACCATGCCGTCGGAAGCGCCGAAAATCATTTCATTTTTACCGTCGCGGTCGATATCGGCCACTTTGATCTGCCCGTATATGTCTCCGGTAATGGAAACCGGAAACCCCTGCTGATAATCGGTTTTACCGTCATCGGCGGCGGCCGGAAGCGCGCGGCACGAAACGGCCGAAATCACGGCAGTTACGGCAAAAATCCGTATAGCGAAAAAGGCCGCCTTTTTTAAAATTTCTTCATAATTTAATTTCATGCCTGCCCTCCGTAAGCTCGTCTTTAATGCGGCGATGCGCTGAGCGTTTCCGCCTAATACCTGACCTTTTCCTTGATGACTTTAACCAGAGAAGTTAATTTAATGCGCGTTTTCGACGAAGGAACTTCGCCCATGGATATTATTCTGTAAACGTCGTATTTGCCGTATTCCGCGTCGCCGATGACATACTGGGCGTTATGGAAAGTGCGGTTTATAAGCTCGTACGGAGTCTGGAGATCTCTTACGATTTCAACCTTGAGCAGCTTGTAATTGCCGTCGCCGAGTTTTCTTTCCATCTGGCTGTCCGGCGCGACCTTCTGTTCGGGATAACGCCAGCTGGTGTTTCCGGCCGCATACTGGTGCTTTAATGTTATGAGCGCTTTTTGATAAGCGGCATAAGCCAGGTTGCGGGCTTTTATACGGTGGGCCTGGACGAGAATGCTGTCGACGGTTTGAAGCGAATATTTAAGGTAAATAGCGCCCACGGTCAATGCCACTGATAACACCAATATTACGATTATTTCTATCATGGCGGCCCTTCGCGGACGCCCGGGCAAAGTTGAAATCATTATTCCACCCTTACAGTTTAAATAAGTAAATAACCTCTTCACGGGGCAGCTGCCTTAAATTTATCTCGCAGCTGCCGTCTTCGAAATATTTAACGCCCGGACGGCCCGAGATGAATTTGTCTGCCGTATCGATGGGTATTTTTTTATCGAGCATTTCCGTTTTATAATGCATGGGAATTATTATTTTTGGTGTGAGGTATCTTATAATTTCCCAGGCGTCATAAGCGTCGATCGTGTAATAGCCGCCTACCGGAATCATAAGCACATCGACGCGCCCGATGGTTTTAAGAAGCTCGTCGTCGAAGGCGCCGAGATCGCCCAGATGGGCGAACCGTACGTTATCGTAATCGAAGACGGTTATAAAATTCACGCCCCGGTCCTCGCCTTTTTTACGGTCGTGAAAGCTTTTTATCATATTGACGCTTAAGCCGCATATATTGGAAACGCCCTCGGAATCTTTGAGGGTATATGCGCCGCCGGCTATGCTCAGGTTCGAATGGTCCTGATGCTTGTGCGAAACCGAAAGGATATCGCAGCTGATCGGCCTTACCGGCAGAGGATAACCGATATCGGAATACGGGTCGAATAATATTTTTACGGTTTCGAATTCGATAAGAAACATCGAGTGGCCGAACCATGTTATTTTTGCCGTATTTTTTTGAACGGTCCGCTCGTTTAAAACTGATTGCACTTCTTCTGAAGCATATGCCGGGCAGGAAAAAATTAATAAAACCGTCAATATGGCGAACGCAAAAATCGGGAATTTTAAAAACATATTTCACGACCTTGAATGGATATAGTTTAAAAATATCGGCCTATTAATAAGCGCCGACGTTATAATGCTGTAAATTAATTTTACTAAATTACTTTAACGTTGTCAACAATTATAATTTAAAGCATATCTTACTGTAAGCGGTTCTTGAATTTAAAAATTAAAATATTAATAAAAAATCTTGCCAACTCTATTTTTTTCTGGTATAATGTTGTTATTATATACTAAAAAGTCCGGTTGTTGATTGATATAGAGGAAACCCGCTTAGAGTTTTCTCTTTTTTCGATTTTTACGAGTATTATTTTGCTGGAATTAAAATTTAACACTGGAGCAAAAATGGCAGAAAAAAAATGGAAGCATGAAAAAATAATCAAATTAAGCGACCTGAAAAATTTGATGCTTAACTTTCAGCTCGCTACCAATATCAGCGTCGCCCTGCGCGACGAATCTTTCGGCATTATCTTCGCCAAACAGCCCCCAAAAAAGATTTGCAGCCTTTTTCTCGAGCACTCCAGCGTCGCCGAAGGATGCTGCGATACCGTCGGAGACAGCATTTTCTCTTTCGGAGTCGAAGGATTCAGCGTCATAAAGTGCGGCCGCGGGCTCTCTTTTTTCGTAGTCCCCATCAAAATAGAAAAATCCACGATAATAGGCTATATAACCGGAGAAGCCGTTTTTCTTACGCGCGAAGACAAACAGGCGTTCCTCGAAAAGCTGCAGCGCAACGCCGAACTCAAGCTCAACTTCGACGAAATACGCGATTACTTGAGAGACATCGAGTTGATTTCGCTTCCTAATTATAAAGCCAAGGCCAATTTTCTTATGACATCGGTAGATATGCTCATACAGAATTCCACTCAAAAATACGAAATCGAAGAAGCGTCTTCTCTTCTGGCCGATAATTATAAGCTTCGCAGCAAAGCCGAGGAAAGGGTTAAACGGCTTACCGCGCTAAATAAGGTTTCCGGAATAATAAATTCCACTCTCGAACTGCAAACGCTTTTAAAAACGACCATTGTGCTCATCTCCGAAGTCATGGGCGTTGAAATATGTTCGCTCATGCTTCTCGGCGGCGATCCGCAAACTTTAAAAATAGTAGTGGCGCACGGCCTCGACGAAACGATAATAAAAAGCGCAAAAACAAAAATGGGCGAAGGCATCGCCGGATACGTCGCCAAAACAGGCAAGCCTCTCCTCATAACCGATATTTCAAAAGACCCTGACTTCTCCAAATATTCTAAAACCGGCGCCGACTACAAAACAAAATCGGTTCTGTCGGTTCCTTTAATAATCAAAGACAAAGTAATAGGGGTAATAAACGTCAATAATAAAAAAAATTCGGAAGTTTTCAACGACAGCGATCTGCAGCTTCTGGAAACTCTCGCCACCCAAATAGCCACCGCTATCGAGAACGCAAGGCTTTACACTCAGAAAGAGCAGCGTCTGGTCGAAATAACGATGCTGCACAACCTGGGCCTCGCGCTTAACTCATCGCTCGATTTAAAAAATATCATAGCCAGAATCATAGAAAGCATGAAAAGCATTTTCGACGCCGACATGGCTTCAATAATGCTCTGGGACGAAAGGCGCGAACGGCTCAGAATCATTTCGCACATCGGGCTTCCCGAGCAATACGTCAACGAGCTCACATTCGCCCCCGGCGAAGGCGTGGCCGGCGCGGTGGCTAAAAAAGGCAAGCCGCGCTTAATAGCGAACACATTTCTGGAGCCGTCATATAAAAAGCATAACGTTCTGCACGACGAGCTTCCCAAATCGCTAATATGCTCGCCGATAATGGTTAAAAACCGCGTCGAAGGAGTAATATGCTGCGAAAGGCTCCTCGATAAAGGCGGGTCTTTCAGCGAAGACAATCTCAATCTGCTCACCACTATTTCGTGCCATGCCGCGGTAGCCATAGAAAATTCAAATCTTTATAACGACCTGCTCAGGGTTTATCTTGAAACGGTGCAGAGCCTGGCCGCCGCGCTGGACGCCAAAGATTCTTACACTCACGGCCATTCGCGGCGAGTAACGGGCCTCGCGCTCGCGCTCGCGCGTGAAATCGGAATGAGCGAAAACGAAATCAACACTCTAAAGCACGCCGCTCTTCTGCACGATATCGGCAAGATCGGAATAGCCGAATCCATACTGCAAAAGCCGTCGAGCCTTACCAACGACGAATTCAACTGCATAAAGAACCACCCTATCACCGGAGCGCGCATACTGGAATCCGTCGAATTTTTAAAAAGCGTATGCCTTCAGATCAAGCACCACCATGAGCGCTTCGACGGCAAAGGCTATCCCGACAACCTCAAAGGCGATCAAATCCCCCTCGGCTCCAAAATAATAGCGCTTGCCGACACTTACGACGCCATGACTTCAACCAGGCCTTACCGCAAGGGACTTTCTCATGAAGTGGCGCTCGAAGAGATCAAAAGATGCGCGGGAAGCCAGTTCGATCCTGAAATCGTAGGAATTTTCGTAAAAATTTCTGATAAATGTAAAAAAATTAGTGAAGATATCGAAATTGCGAACGATAATATAATTAATATATCGGGAATCAAATCCATGGTCGACGGCATAATAAAACCGCTCAGCCTGTTTTAGACTTCCCACAATAATTAAAGTAATGATGGTGCATGAGAAACATTAAATTTAACTCATTATTAATGGCGGCAGCCGCAATAACCCCGCTGCTTTTTTCGCCGGCCGCGCACGCCTATAATTCGGCTTCCGACCGGCTCGCCTCGGTAGCTTACATAGAAAAAAGCCCGTATCATAATTATTTTTACAAAGACGCCGCGGAAGAAATCACATCCGACGGTTTTTCAGGCGGCGAAATCGACGAAAACTCTTCAAAAAATAAAAAACTCGGCGAATCGCTATCGGCCGACCGCCACAGCGACTGCATTAAGTTCGACGACGTCAAAGGCTCCGGCAAGTATCCTTATAACTTCAGGGTCATAGATAAAAAACTCTTCGCGGGCGGCAATCTTTTTAATCCTGTAACGCTGGCAAACAGCCCCGAACGCGTAAAGAAGTATCTCATATTCCTAAAAGTGATAGGCGCCAAAAATATAATCGCTTTAAACGTTCCGGTCACGCAGGGCCGCGAAATTAAAATGATAAAAGAATTTTGCGCCGAGCTGGATCTCAATTTCTACCCGTGCCGGATGAATTCAGAAACGGTTCCCGACGCGGAACAAACCGAAACGCTCATGCGCCTTATAGACGAAGGCGCCTATGTGCACTGCAACTGGGGCTGCGACCGCACCGGCTCGGTAATCGCCAAATATCTCGTGCTCAGAAAAGGCTACAGCGGCGAAGAAGCTTTTAAAGCGGTAATTTCCAAAGGCACTCACAGCGGAACGCTCGGCGGCCTGAAGCAGACGCCGACATATAAAAAGCTCATCCTTTACTTCTGGCCCGAAGTGGCCGAACAGAGTCCCGCCACCGCCGGAAAATACCAATTAAGTTCAATCAAACGTTAAAACTTTTATAATACAGGACCTTATACATAAAGATTTTAAAACGCCTGCCGCGAGGTAATTATAGATTATCGAACCGGCGGGCGTTTTTATATATTGTTAATTTAGTAAAAATTAATTGATTTTTAGCTTTTAATATGATAGAATTTGCCATAGTTTAATTTTTTAGGGGGTAATTTACATGCGGCCTTATGATATAATTTTAAAGAAAAGGAATGGAGGCACGTTATCCCGCGAAGAAATAGAGTTTATGGTTTCGGGCTATGTAACCGGAGAAATAAAAGACTATCAGATGGCGGCTTTTTTAATGGCCGTCTATTTCAAGTCTATGAACGCCCAGGAAACTTTATATCTAACCGAAACGATGGCTAAATCAGGCGATATGGTCGATCTCTCCAAAATCGAGGGAATAAAAGTCGACAAACACAGCTCCGGCGGCGTAGGCGATAAAACCACGCTCGTAGTCGCGCCGCTTTGCGCGGCCTGCGGAGTGCCCGTAGCCAAAATGAGCGGGCGCGGCCTCGGCCATACGGGCGGAACGCTCGATAAACTCGAAGCCATTTCCGGCTTTCAGATAAACCTTTCATCCGAACAATTCATAAATAACGTAAATAAATATAAAATCGCCGTCGTCGGCCAGACGGGCAACCTGGTTCCGGCCGATAAAAAAATGTACGCCCTTCGCGATTCTACCGGAACGGTAGACTCGATTCCCCTTATAGCGAGCTCTATAATGAGCAAAAAGCTCGCGGGCGGAGCCGACGCTATAGTCCTTGACGTCAAAACCGGCTCGGGCGCATTTATGCAGACGCCCCAGGAAGCTATAGCGCTCGCGCGCTCCATGGTCGAGATCGGCACCGGCGCCAAACGCCAGACGATAGCGCTGATAACCGACATGGACCAGCCGCTCGGACGCGCCATAGGCAATTCCATAGAAGTCATAGAGGCCATCGACACGCTCCGCGGCCGCGGCCCTTCCGACCTCGAAGAACTGGCCATCGAAATTTCATCGCATATGCTCATCTGCGGCAATATCTGCGGCAACTACAAAGACGCCAAGGCGATGCTGCTTTCCGCCCTCGATTCGGGCATGGCGCTCAACAAATTCAAAAACATGATCGAGGCCCAGGGCGGCGATTCATCTGCGGTAGACGACTACGATAAACTGCCCAAGGCAAAATTTAAAGTAGAAGTGCTGGCAACGCACGAAGGCTATGTAGAAAAAATAAACGCCATGGAAATAGGAAACGCCGCCATGATCCTCGGCGCCGGCAGGGCCACCAAAGAAGACACTATAGATCCCGCCGTAGGCGTTATTCTCGAGAAAAAGATCGGCGACTACGTCGAATCCGGCACGAAGATAGTCACCATACACGCCAACGACATGGGTCTGGCCAAAATAGCCTACGACAGGCTTTTAAGCGCCTACGCGTTCACGTCGCGCATGCCCAAAATACAATCGCTTATTCATTATATAGTTAATTCGCAGGGCGTATTCACCTATGAATACAAATAACATCGATAATACCGACGCCGACCGAGGCGCCGAAAGATCGCAGAACGAAAACTCATCCGTTAATACCGACGTTAACCTCGCCAATTTTTTTAACCTTAAAACTGGCGAGGTTAACGTTAAGTCTTTACAGCCCGAAGAAATAAACGGCTACCTCGCCAACGTCATTTTAATAATAACCAGGCTCAAAGACCTTTTTTACAACAGCGAGAACTACTCTTTCAAAGCTCCGCTCGAAGAAAGCTTCGATACGAAAAAAGACTTCTGCGAATTTTTAGACGAGCTTATATTCTTCTTTAACGCGCTAAAACGCAAATTTATACTGCAGCATAAAGGCATAAACGCGACATCGCTTTCCATAGACCCTACGGAATCCGGATTCCCTCATTTCACGGACCTGTGGAATTTTAAAAAAGACCACGAATCGGCCGCCGCCCAGCTGGATATGCTTCCGCCGCTCGACGATATAGTCAAAAACGCCATGAACGCCATCTTCGACGGCGAATTCCCCATCCGCGAGCAGCTTTCCTACGCAAAATATAATTATTTTTCATATATAAAAGATAAAAAAAGCATTATTTCAGATTATAAAATGAACAAACCCGTCCTTATAGGCGAAAAGGACGGGCAAAACCTTTATAAACTAATATTTTACGGTTTCGACGAGCGCTATAATATTTTTCATTTTTATTCCATGCTGCTGACGCAAAATTCGCAATCTCCAAAACAGCTCCGGCAGGACGGTTCGCATCAGTTTTTAGACGAGATAAAAAATTACTACAAGCAGGATTTATTCAGGCTGGCGCATCATTTAGATACTTTCGACCATGAAATCCATCCTAAAGTAATTATGAAATATACTCTCGGGCCTTATTATTCGCCCACTACCATCAACGAAGAGCATATCGACAGGCTGATCAAAATGGAGCCCAAAAATCCGTTTTTATTTAAATTTCAGGCTTCCGGGCTGGTTTCGATAAAAACTATAAAAGAAAGCT
Organism: bacterium ADurb.Bin243; assembly: GCA_002069765.1. GTDB lineage: Bacteria > Muiribacteriota > UBA9980 > UBA9980 > UBA9980 > UBA9980. The sequence goes on along the minus strand of MWBZ01000036.1, from coordinate 19,557 downwards.
CCGTAGTCAAGAACTTTTTCAATTCGCTGTTCGGCTACGCAAACAGCCGCGAGATTTTTTCAGATAAATTCGTTTACGATTATATGATAGTTCCGTTTAAACTTAAGCAATACCTTCGCGACAAAGACGAGACCGGCAAGCCCGCAAAAATTTACGGCCTTTTAGAAGGGGGAGATCTGATTGAGTAATGTAAGCGCAGCAAACAACGTTCATCCGATAACCGCGGACGACATAAAAAAGCACCTCGAGGAATGCGAATTCCGCATGACCAATATATTGTACAACCAGCGCAAGATTAACCTTTTCGACTTCGTTATGAAAGTCGTTCCCGACGAGCAGCACCTGCACACTCTCGAAGAGGCCGAAGCGCTTCGCGCGATCAGAAAAGGGCTCGGCGTATATATGGTCATTTTCGATCTGCTGGAAAACAAAAGCGGTCTCGGCCACATGATAAGTTCGCCCGCCGGCCGCGACGAAAGAAAATTCCGCGATACTCTCGAATTCGTCACTACTTATTCTCTTTTCGCCCTCGCAAGTTATGTTTCCATAAAAATGGGGCTCATTCTAAGCGTTAATTCACGCGAAAACCTTCCCGCGATTAAACTCGCCGAAGATTATTTCATATTCACAAAGGGTAAAATCGATACGATATCCACTCTTCTTTGCGATTACGTCCACGCGCTGAACACGGCCGACGAATCGGGAAAGAAGATCATAATAGATTCCATAGATTATGTCGGGCTTTCCAATAATTTTTTCATACAGCTCAAAAACGCCTGCGTGAACAACCGCAAAAAGTTTTCCGACGACCTGCTGGCGCTGGTTTCAAATACGGTATTCAAGGTCGAAGGCGACGACATAAGCGTTTCTAATTTTGATTCGCAATACTCCACGTCAGAGCAGAAAATCGAGTTCGTAAAAGTGCGCCCTGAAGAAATCGTCGGCAACAGCGACTCCAAGCGCGGCGTTATCAGAAATGTCGACAGGCTGGCTCTTTTCGATGTCAAAGAGGCGCTCAATCCCATTTCGGTATTAGGCGGCCTCTCCTGGAGCGTTTTATTCGACGGCCTTCCGGGCACCGGAAAAACTTCGCTCTTCAAGCTCGCGATGTCGAGGCTGCACGAGCGCGGCGAGCAGACCGGAACGCCCGTGGAATTCATATCCATCGACCAGCGAATAAAAGACGAATATTACGGCAAGACGGGTAAAAACCTGCTCGACAGGCTGGATAAAACAAAGCAGAAAAACAAGCTCATGCTGGTTTTCTTCGACGACGTAGACCTTCTGCTGCTCTCGCGCGGCGATCCCAACATGGGCGGATCCGATAAAGACGTTTTAAATATCACGATGCAGTTTTTAGACGGCATGTTCACAAAGCCCATAGGCAACTGCCAGGTTTACGCCGCCACCAACGAGCCCACCTCCACTGATTCGGCTTTAAGGCAGAGGTTCCACCAGCGCTATCTGGTGGCCGGCCCCGAAACATGGCAGGATTACGCTTCGCTGATATTCACCAAACTTCAGCCGCAATTGAAAGCCGGTATTTTAAAAGTGGACGGCGACACCGATTTCGTTAAACCCAAAAGCATGGAGCCGGCCGCGGCGCCTGAAAAAAACACGGCCGCGCAAGAAAAAAGCGGAACCGGCGGCGGAATTCTTTCGGATTTTATTTCTAAAATATCGGGCGGCGGCAAAAAGGGCTGCACCTGGGAAGATATCGGCAGGCTTTGCATCGAATTCAAGAAAAAAGACGAGCGCTTCACCGGAAGGCCGATACACAGCATAGGCGAGAACCTCAAAGAGTATTCCGCCGATTTCGAAATACCCGAGGAATTTTTTACGAAACCCGAAACCTTTCTGAAATTGAGTTTCGTCGAAAAAGTCAATAAACTCAAGGAGTTATACAAGCCTATAACGGCTGAAAAAGTGATGAGCGAGCTCGAAAGGTATTTCAACTCCGAAGCGAGGTATAAATCCGACGCTAAAACTTCGGCCCGCGAGCGCATTTTGAATTCCATGATCAACGAATACGAAGCTAAAAAAGAATTCGTTAAATTATACGAGGGCAAAAAATCCGATGAGTGAAAAAAACGGCAGTGAAGGCTCATATAAAAGCCTTTATGAGGAAAAATACGAAAAAGAATCTCAAGCTCTGCTTGAAAGGCTGTTTAAAACCGACCACATTTTCAGGCTCGACGGTTTTCTTTTAAAACGCTATATAGACGTTTTAAAAAAGGTGTTCGGCTATTCTCAGCTGGACGGCCTTCCAGAAAACGCCTCGTACCTGATGGACAAAAACGGGTATTGCCCTGAAATCGCGGAGTTTTTGAATAACCCGAACTATCTTTTCATGCCGCCGGCCACTTATTATTCAATAGTGGTCTCGCCGGAACAGCAGGACGCAAGGCTCGCGGACGCGCCTTTTTCGTTTCTCGAAGAATGCCTGAACGCCGCTTATAAAAAATACGACGAAATAATAAAGTTTTTGACGAAAGACGAAGCCGCCATAATACAATACAAGTTCAACCTCAGAAATTTCGACGACATTTCCAAAATCCACCGGCTGCGCAGCGTAACAATGAATATCGACACCGCCGGAGAGCGCGTCGCCGATATTTCAAGGCTTCAGAGCCTCGCCTCCGGCCTCGCCGACGACGACAATATACTCTCCGACGCCTATATCGCCGAAATTATGGAAATAGTCAAAAAAACCGGCCGCGGCGTAAAAAATATATTCAAAAAAGTTTATGTAAACGAAATTTCCATAGCGCTGCAGTCTTTTTACATGAATTACCCGAGGACTATTATTTCATTATTCGACGCCGCGAATAAAAACACGCTGCTTTTTTACAACAAAGGCGATTACGCGCCCGCCGGCGAACCGGAAGCCGGCTTATATCCGGTTGAAATAAGCTCCGCAAGCGTAATCGAAAATCTGCAATCCCTTAATTTTATAAATTTCCATACAAACCCGGCTTTTATCCTTGAAAAAGCCGAACTGCTCGAAGATTTATTCCTTCTTGAAAAAGGCTACGACGTCAACAGGCTTTCAAAATTCGAACTCGAAAGGGCGAGGTCGGAGCAAAGTTCCGGCATGCCCGAAATCATAAATTCTTTGCACGAATTAAAGGGAGTATTCGAGCGTCCTGGAGTTAATAAAAAGAAAGAAATCGCCAGAATGCCTCAAGAAGCGAAATATCTTCTGGCGTTCGCAAAAACGGAATTCAACGTCGTAAATAAGCTGCTCTGTCTCTTCGACACGCACAATTTCGTGCGCCGTTATTACAGCGACGCGGGAGCGCTCGAAAGGGAGCTCGTGCGAATGCCGCTCGAAAAGAAATATTATATTCTAAAATACCTATCGGGTGAATTAAGAAGGAGTGATGTAATTAATGATTAACTGGCTTCTGGGATATTTCATAATAGCTCTTTTTATAAGCGTTCTCGACAGGTATTTTTCCGGCGAAGATTTTAAAAAAAGCGAGTGGATAAATGGAAAAACCTTTAAATTCAAGCTCGGGCTTTCGCTGGCGATAGTAATGGCCCCTTATTTTTTCATGGGATTTTTCACCCTCAGCTTCTTTAACGCTCCGTTCTGCCTTGCGGGAATGGTCCTCGGCTTTGTGACGGGCGATTTTTTTCTTAAATCCTACGACTGGGCGTTTAAGAAACCCTCTTCCAAAACCGCGGCCGGCGATGATAAAACGGTAGATTCCCCCGCCGCCGGGGCTGAAAGCGAAAAGTTTCCGGCCGGATCCGCAGACGCTACCGGCACGAAAGCGGACGACGACGGCGCCCGCAAATCCGTCGTAGAAGCCATACAGGATGCCGGAAGCAATATCAAGGACGGATTGAAGTCGGTAGGCGAAGGCATAGCTAAAGCTTCCGAAAATATATTCAAAGACGGCGATAAAAAAGAAGACGGCGATAAAGAAAAGAAAAATTACGAGTCGAATAAAAAACTCGACGATAAATTGAATAATTATTGATATTAAAGGATCTTAATATGACTATTGGCGAAAGACTCGACCGGATTCCGGTATGGCTCAGAAAATGGATAGTCGGCGCGCTCGGAATAATTTTATTCGGAGGCATTATAATAGGGCTTTTTCTTTACTTTTATCTCACGTCACGGCTTTCATATCCAGAACGCAACGTCATTTATAGGGTAAACGAGTCGGTGACGCTGTCGGTCAATTCATCAAGATATCACGTGGACCGTTCTTCGAGCGCCTCCATCTCCGAAGGCGGCATCTTCAGCGGAGAAACCATGCAGGCCGGCGAAAACGACGTTCGGATCAAAGCCATAATGTGCAAATCCAAGCGCCGTGAAATAGGAGATATAGACGAATACGAACTTTTAAATACCACTTATCAAAAAGTGGCCCAGGCTTCGACCAAGTCCGAAAAATCCCGCGCCATATTCGATATCGCGCGTTCAAATTATATCCAGAACGTTGCCGGCATTATAGACGCCCGCGCCGCCACGGAAGAAATCAAGCTGATAACGCTCGAAACGGCCCCCGAAATAGCCCGCTCCGTTGACGCCGACACTTACGTGATCGACGAAGGCGCACAAAAGCCCGTCTGGCGCTACCGGCTCACGGACGGCCGCCGCTACTTCGGCCTTCTGGGAGATAAATACAGGTACAGTACAAAACTTTACGAACAAAACGCCGGCAAGTCGAAGCTTATATATCATTCGGCCGAAACAGGGCTTTTCGGAGTAATGCCGCAGGGCTCGGACTTATATCTTTTCAATGAAATACCCGGCGTTTTTCAAAGCATGAGCGATTATTTCAACGGCGTAAAATCGAGCGAAGAAATATACGCGTTTAAAATTTCGCAATACTGGGACGCTTTCCCATGGCGCATTTTAAACGGCGGATATGTCCTGTCCGACGCAAAGGGCGATATAGCCAAAATCGCGTTCGAGGATTTCTGGTTTAACTATGCCGACGACTGCGTTTACCGCTATTATCTCGATCTGGACGGCAACGGCGTAATCGACGACACGACGGAAATAATCGGAAAAGTTTTGTTTTCAAGGACTGAAAGCAAAGACGTTAAAACCGACGGTTCAAAAGACGAAGATTATACGGTTAATTACTCTTATATGAGCGGTTACGAGGTAAAAAACGCGCTTACCGATTTTATTCTCTGCGGCGATATAGAAGCCATGATGCCCGACCAGATCTTCGACGGGTTCGGCCAGCATTCGTATCTGGGCTATGTAGAAGAAAAACGCGACGATATAATGCTATATCTGGATAAAAACACTGAAAACCTTGACCGCGCGATTAAAGAAGACGACACCCTCGGTTTCAAAACTTCGCTTCTGAGGCTTTTATTATACGCAAAAAGGCCCTACGTTACCGATGTCGCCAATAAAATGAACGCGGCGGCAGGAAAGGCGGCCGCGCCCGCGGTTGTGAAGTAATAGTTTTCTAAGAAAAAAAGTAATAGTTGATTCAGAATTTTAACCGCATGATAAGCTATATTACCTGTAAAAGAAAATACTTCCTGGCAGCGCTTGCGGCGCTTACCGCCCTGGTGGCGTCGCGCTCGGTTTTTGCGATAGACCTGGCGTTGATAAAGCTTATCCAGTCGGCGCCGCTCGAAGTTTTCGACCGGCTTTCGCTTTTTTTCACGATACTCGGCAGCGGCGAAGTGACTGGCGTCATAACCGCGGCCCTCGCGGCCTGGCTGTATCTTAAAAATCATAAAAAAGCCGCGTTTTATCTGCTTTTATTTTTCGGGCTTTCCGTGGCAGTCGAGCTTTCAATGAAATTCAGCGTGGAGCAGCCGAAAGTTTTTGCGCAATTCCGGCGCGGCCTTAAAATTCCGGTGCCGATTTATTCGCCGTTCACGCCTTACGCTTATCCTTCAGGACACGCCACCAGAAGCGTTATTCTCTCGATCGTATTTTTTTACATGGCGCAATTGAAAATAAATAGCGAAAAAATTAAAGCGCGGGCAAAAACTTTTATCGTTTCCGTCTGCGCTTTAATGCTTATTTCAAGAGTTTACGAAGGCTCTCACTGGCCTATGGACGTAATCGGGGGAATCTGCCTGGGTTCATATCTTGCGGCCCTTATTATCGAACGGTTTCAAAAAGACAATTTCTGACACATTATACCGTAATTTTTATGGTAAACCACGGTATCGAATCCTGCTTCGCGCAGGCGCATATTTATTCCCGCGTAATGTTTTTTGCCGAAAGACGAGTGCGGATCGCCGATGTAGTGAAACATCTTTCCGCCATGGCGCAATACGCGGTGCGCTTCTTTATAAAAATCGGCCGAATACAGTTCACCGGCAAGCGAAAAACGAGGCGGATCGTGTATTATGGCGTCGAAGCGCGAATCTTCGAACTTGAATATTTCATCGTAAACGTTGGCCAGATTGGATTTAATGACCGTATTTTCAAAAAAATCCTGAGACCATGGGTTATAAGAAGCGATTTTTAAGACCGCCGGATTCCTTTCAAAAGAAATCACGGACCTGGCGCCCATTTTCGCCGCGATAATGGCGGTATAGCCCAGGCCGGTGCACGTGTCTAAAACGCTCATTCCGCGTTTCACTATGTCGCGCGCCTTGCATTTTGAATCGTCCCAGGGGCTTATTCCCTGGCTGCGGTGCATTTTAACGCCGTCTATCTCCATCGTGGGCGCGTCGTCGGTCGCAGCCAGCTTTACGTTTCCGTATTCCGACGCAAAATGTAGCGGGACCGCTTCAAGCGTGATAAAATCGACAGCGTAAATTTTTTCGGGCGTGCTCTCGAGAAGCGCTATCAGCTTATCGCTTATGGTAATTTCATCGGCCGATTCCTCGTGGCCGAATGAAATTTTATGGCGGTTTCGGATTATATACTGCCCCGCGGCGAGGGTCGCTTTAACTTTCTGGGAGCTCTTATTGAGGTCAAAACTTAAAACTATGTCGGCGCAATCGCCGTCCTGAAGCTTTTTGGTCTCGCGCCTGATTTTTTCGATAATCCCGTAATGAAAAAAAGCGAGGCCCCTGTATAAGTTAGTAATAGACAATTAAACGCACCTTATTTCGTTTTTAAAAGTTCGTCGATTTGAATATTTTTACCGTTATATTTTACGGCGTAAACTGATTTTTTAACGGGGTCCACAAAGAAAAATCTCGTGGCGTCGAAATCCGGCTGATTATGACCCGCGAATTTATCTACCGTCTTGCCGTCGCGTGAAACCCTTATTATTTCGATAGCCCCGCGCGAGAAAGACTTAATATAAAGGTTATCGACTGAATCGATTCCTATGAATTGGATATTTTGATCGGGCGATTCGCGTTTAATCTCGGTTATCATCTTTTCGACTTCACCGTCAGCCAGCGCGGCAAACACTTTCCATGATTTTGAATCTTCGTGGAACTCAAAATAAGGATGGGCGTTATCGGAAAAAAAGCAAAGCCCGCTCGTAAACGCGATTTCGCCGTCGTAAGAGCTTTTTTTGCCGTTCGAAGCGAATTTAAAAATCTTGCGCTGCACGTAATCTTTTACGTACAATACATTTTTTTTATCTACGGCTATTTCGTTTATCTGCTTTAAACCGGAAAATTCTTTTTCTTTCGCGCCGAAAACCGCTTCAGGTATCCCGAGCGAAGAAAACTTAACCACCGATAAATTTTTATTATCGCCGAGATATATGGAGCCGTCAGGCGTAACGGCCAGATCGATCATATGCGCGATATGTTCTTTATCGGTGAAATAGTTGATGGATTTGACGAAATCGCACTTTTCTTTAAGGTCGAAAACGCTGATTCTGTAATTTCTGCAGTCAATGATATATAAATTCTGTTTTTCATCGACGAAAAACGAAGAAGGCGCGTTGAACATGCCGAAAGGCACTTTTCCGGTATGGGTTTTTAAAACGCCCAAGCAGTTTTCCGCGGTGCCGGTTTCAAACTCCGCCACCTTTAAGACCGCCGCATTTTTTAGAGGCTGCGCGGCCGCGTCGCTTATTCTCGCTTTAACTTTTTTGAGCTCTTCTTTTTCGGAAGCGTTAGCGTATGAAACATCGCTTTTAACCAGAAGCAGCAAAACTAAAACAAGGGGTATATATTTTAAATCGCTTATATGCATAAAACTCTGAACTCTCCTGTCTATATAAAATTTTTACGCAGCCATCGCGTTAAGGCTGCCAGGCGCGACATTACGGCAATGAAGCCCGCTTTTAATGCGAGCAGGAACCGCAGTTATGCGTAGAACATGAACCGCAGCTGTGGCCTATTTTAGCCGAGCTTTTGCCGTCGCCGGAGCCGACGAAACCGAAGCTGGAAATCAACCGGTCGGAGGCCGCTCCGCATGACGGACAGCACGGGTCCGGCGCGCTTTTAAGCTGTATTTTTTCGAATTTTTCGCCGCATTTTTTGCACTTAAACTCAAATATAGGCACATTTACCTCCTGTTTACGGCCGCGCTCACAAGCAGGGCCGTTTTTGAATCGCATCAAATTTTTATTATATAAAAAATTCTACATAACGCTTACCTGAATTTGCTCGACATGATAAGTCTCGTCAGCGCGAACAAAAATGCTTTTGCCGAGGCGGGTTTCGAGCAGCTTGACGCGCTCGCCTTCTTCGCCGAGCAGGTGGGCCGCCACGTCGGGATGAGTGTTGACCAGGATTTTATCCGACTCGGACATTTTAGCCATTTTAGCGATTTCGCTTCTGACTTTATTAGAAATTAATTTCGACGCGTAAACTTTGCCGGTGCCCTTACAATACGGGCAATGCTGCAGAAGAACTTCGTTTATGGATTTTGAAACGCGCTCGCGCGTGATTTCTACGAGTCCGAACTCGGTGATGCCTATAATGGAGTTTTTCGATTTGTCTTTTTTAAAGTTTTCGCGCATTACTTCCATTATTTTATTTTTATGATCATCTTTTATCATATCTATAAAGTCGACTATTATTATTCCGCCGATACCGCGAATCCTTATCTGGCGGGCTATTTCATATGCAGCTTCCAGATTGGTTTTAAATACGGTTTCTTCGAGATCGTCCTGACCGGTAAATTTACCTGTATTTACATCGATAGCGGTAAGGGCCTCCGTTTTCTGGATAATAATATATCCGCCACAATTGAGCCATACGTGGGTCTTAAGCGCGCGGTCGATCTGGCGGTCTATTCCCATTTTTTCAAAGATAAAAACTTCGTCTTTGTATAATTTTAGCTTCTCGACTTCGCGAGGCGCCATAAATTCGAAATATTCGCGCAATTTCATATACTGTTCTTCGGAATCGACGTATATTTCGCTTACGTCGTGAGTGAATAAATCGCGCAGGATTTTCATGGCTATATTCAATTCGTTATGTATCATGGCATAAACGCCTGATTTATGTATTCTGCCCACGATTTTGTCCCATAGCTGAAGAAGGAACTTGATATCCGTTTCTATTTCTTCTTCGGTTATTTCGCTGGTGGAGTTGGAAGCGGCCGTTCTTATAATAAGGCCCATGTCTTCGGGGCAGTGCTTATCTCCGATGGATTTCAGCCTCGCGCGTTCGCTCTCGTCGGTGATGCGGCGCGAAACGTAAATGCTTTTTTCGTTGAGCAAAAGCACGCAAAAGCGTCCGGGAAGCGTAAGAAAAGTAGTGCCTCTGGCGCCTTTGGTGCCGAGAGGGTCTTTCATTATCTGCACCACTATTTCCTGGCCGACCTGCAGTACGTCTCTGATGGAAATGTCTTTCATGCTTATGGCGTCGTCTTTTTCAACGCCTTCTATGTGGTAATCGTCGATATGCAAAAAAACGTCTTTTTCAAGGCCTACGTCGACAAAGGCCGACTGCATCCCGGGAAGAACGTTGGAAACTTTTCCTTTATATATGTTTCCAACGATTCGGAGCGACTCTTCGCGCTCTACATAAAATTCGGCCAGTTTGTTATCTTCGAGAATAACAATCTGGGTTTCGTCGTCATCGACATGAATAATAATTTTTTTCTCCAAAACATAAACCCCTTTCAATAAGCAAAAATATAATACCAAAAATTACATAACTAAAATACAAATAATTACACTTTTCCTTTTCTGTGCAATAAAAAAATAATCATAGTATTATATTAAATATTTGGAAAAGTTTCAAGACATAAATTAGAAAAGAAAATAAAAAAAAGCCGTCGCGAACGTCACATCAAATTGAAGCGCTGAAAGTGCTTAATATTTCAGCTGTTCGCAACGGCATAAATTGGGTTCGTTAAGTGCCACAATTTATTAAGCAAATATCGTGCCAATTTGTCATACGCAATAAGAATCGACATTCCATCCACAAAACCAGCGGTTGGCAGGCATTTTCGCCTCCCATAAGCGTCAGCGAAGCGAATTTCAGATTTGTTAAACTCCAAAATCCGCCGTCGAGAGGTTTTTTATCACATAATTCGTCATTCGAAAATTAGAAAATCAATTTTAAAACCGTCAAGTTTTTCATTTGTAACCGTTATAAAGTTACATTTGTAACCGTTATCATTTTCCCAAAACACGCTTTCATTTGCATAAAACGCATTTTTCAACAAAATCAAAGAGCCCGAACAAAAATCGTTACATTTTTCCGCCGTTACATTTTGTTATAACATCTCCAGAAGGCCGTATTTTTTCATACGGCGCCATAACGCCATACGGCTTATCTTTAAATAATCAGCGGTTTTATTCCTATTATTATTAAATAATTCAAGAGCCTTTAAAAGTTCGGAATATTCTTTGTTATCCCGAGCTTTATCAATTAACGGGCCGATGCCGTTAATAGTTCTATCGGGCAATTCACCCGCAAAACCCTTCCCCGGCAAATTTGTAACCATACCATCACGATTCGGAGTTACATTTTTTTTATAAATCTCCAGATAATCTTCGGACAGCTGCTCTATATCGATTATCGAGCTGTTAGAAAAAACGAAAGCGTGCTCAAAAATATTATATAACTCTCTTACATTGCCCGGAAAATTATATGACAAAAGAAACTTTATAAGAGTATCGGATATACAGTTTATATTTTTGCCATACTTCTGATTTAACTTTTTTATAAAATGCTTGGCTAAAAGCAAAATATCCTCTTTGCGGTCCTTGAGAGCGGGCACTTTAATATTTACGATTTTAAGCCTGTAATAAAGGTCTTCCCTGAATTTCTTCTGTTCGATCAATTGGAGAAGGTTTTTGTTGGTGGCGGCGATTATTCTCACGTCTACCTTTTGCGAAACATTCGATCCGAGCGGCTCGAACATTTTATCCTCTATAACGTGAAGCGTTTTCACCTGAAGATGAAGCGGCAGCTCGCCTATTTCGTCAAGCAATATAGTCCCCCCGGAAGCTATAGAAAATTTGCCCGGCTTGTCTTTTTTGGCGTCGGTAAACGCGCCTTTAACATAGCCGAACAGCTCGGATTCAATAAGCGCGTCCGGAAGCGCGCCGCAATTTACGACTACAAACGGGGCGTCCTTGCGTTCGGAAGCCTGATGGATAGTCCTTCCTATCAAACTCTTTCCTGCCCCCGACGGGCCTTCTATAAGGACGTTGCAATCGCTTTCGGCTATAGACGGTAATATCGTATATAAATCATTGACGAATTTGCTGTTGCCGACAAGCAGCTTTCTTGAAGATATAAACTCGGAATATTCATCCCGCGATTCCATTTCTTCGGCGATATTCACCACCGAAGTATTATGGTTAAAAAAGGCGAAAATCCCCTTCACCCGGCCAAAATTATCGGTAAATTCGCTTAGAGTCGCTTTTACATAAACCTGATGACCTTTCTTATGGTTAAGCAAAAGCGAGAACTGGTTTTTTACACCCGCCTTAAGGCTTTCGACATTTTTATGAAAAATCTCAAGCTGTTCTTCATAAATATGATCGGCTATACGCCGGCCGCAAAGCTCATCCACTCCGTAGCCGAGTATTTCGTTCATTTTTTTGTTGACGAAAATAGTTTTTAAATTGTTGTCTACGAACCAGAATCCTTCGCTCAAATTTTCGACTATGTCGCGGTACTTTTCTTCGCTTCTTATAAGCGCCTCTTCGGCTTTTTTCCTTTCTCCGACATCGCGCCAGGCCGCCGCGAAACCATCCTTTAAATTGACCGCCCTTATATCGAAAATCCTTTGAGCATAAGGCTTTTTTTCATCGGTAACCACGAAATCATTTTTTATTAAAGGCTTTTTTTCATCGACCACTCTGCAGTATTCTTCAAAAAGGCCGTTAATACGATGCGACGGCAATATCTCGCAAAGTTTTTTCCCCACCTGCTCTTCGCGGCTCATTTTATTTCCCGCGCAGGCGGAAGCGTTGACGTATTCGATAGTAAAATCGACGATCGCGCCGTTCGCATCCCTGACCGCGCTGTAAATCCCGAAGCAATCGAGCATCGTTTCTACGGAGGTTTTGAAAATTTGCGCGCTTTCTTTTAAACGGAACTCTAGCATTTTGCGGTTGAAAGCCATCTCGACGGAAATAGCGAGCGACTCTCTGGTAAAAGGTTTTATAATATAACCATAAGGATTGGTGATCTTTGCCCGGTCGAATACTTCCTGGCGCGAGTGGGCGGTAATATAAATCAGCGCGGTATCTATATTCTCGTCGTTATGAATAAGCTCCGCCACTTCGAGTCCGGCCTGGGCTTCGTCGAGCGAAATATCCATGAGCACTACATCCGGCTTATAAAGATAAATTTTTTCGAGCGCCTCCCGCTTATTCGAAGCCTCTTCAAAATTAAAATAGCCGGACATCTTAAGAAACGCCGAAATCGTTTTCCTTTCCAGCGCGTTGTCTTCGACTATTAAGATTTTCAGCTCGGATATCTTTTCTTTTAACATAAAACTTATTGGCTTTTATAAATAATTTTTTCCTTTTGAATGCTTACGCAATACATCGCCTTTTCTTTATATTTTTCCATAATATAATTCATAACCAGCTGCGGCTTGATAGAGCTTCCCGCGATCAAAAGGGTTTTCACCGTAAAGCCCGCCCGGCCGGAAGCCGAAAAAAATTCGCATCCGTCTATATAAGGCCTGATATCCCTCACTCGGTCGTTATAATTAACCATGACTTTTTCGGCGGAACCGATCGCCGCTATTTTCTGTTTTATCTCTTCGCCGATTTCCTCCATGAGGGAGCAATCCGCTTCTATTTCGCAGCGGTATTCAAAAGCTTTTATCTTTTCGACCGTTTTATTGATATCCGTTTCCACGTATTCGAGCCGGTTAAAGATTATGCCCGGCGGAAAAGCGTCGTTGAATCTTTTTAACAGTTCGCCATCCGCTTCGACGCGTTTATTTAAATAAATATTCACGAATTCGCATTTAGACGAAATCCCGAGAGACAGAGCCGGCGAAAATGAAAGCCGCGGTATTCTGTTGAAGCCCTCGGTATAGCAAAGCGGAAGCTTCGCCCTTATGAGCGAGATGTAAAAAACGTTTATAACGTCCCTGTGCGCCGTATATTTTATTAAGCCGTTCTTTTCATACCAGGCCTGCAAAATAAATTCATTCTTCTGCGTTTGCATATTCTTATATAATTCCTTTCGCGTTCGTCTTAAGAAAATTCATCAAAAACCTTCTTGCGCTAGACTTTTTCGTTCCGGCCGCTAGCATATTCCGCAGCGTTTGCATCTTCCGGGATCGCATGCAGGCGTCGCCCTTTCTTTTTCGGCGCTTTCGAATTCCTCTTCAAGAAAGCCCGCATCGATTCCCGTATCGACTAACGACCAGGGAAGATAATCGCCCGGTTTGATTTCCCGCGTGGCGTAATCGGCCAGTTTCATGCCGTTTTTTTCGAAGGCGCTCCGCCAGTTTTCGAGTTTCAATCTGTCGTCCCATGCGTCAAAACGGCATCCGTCTTTATAAGCGTCGAGAAGCGCTCCGCAAAGTTTCCGCGAACCGCGCGCGAACGCGGATTCTAATTCAGTGACGCTGTATCTGGTGAATTTAAGGCAAATCTCGCGGTATTTTTTCAGCTGTTCCCTTATCAGCTCCTGCTTTCTGACCACCTCTTCGCGCGAAGCCTGCCGCGCCCATTGAAAAGGAGTGTGAGGCTTCGGCACGAAGGTGGAAAAAGTTACGTTCATCGAAAAGCCGCGAGTTTTTTTCTCGCGCGCTATAGCCGCGACCCGGCTTATGATCCTTGCCATTTCGAGAAGGTCTTCGTCCGTTTCGAACGGAAGGCCTATCATAAAGTAAAGCTTTATAAGCCTGTATCCGGAAGCGACGGCCGCTTCAGCCGTTGTATAAAGATCCTGCTCCGATACGTTCTTATTTATCACGTCGCGCATCCTCTGCGACCCGGCTTCCGGAGCGAAAGTCAGGCCCGATTTTTTATTTTTGGAAAGCTGCCCCGCCAGTTCGACCGAAAACGTCGAAATCCTCTGCGAAGGAAGCGAAACCGAAAACAGCGCGCCGCGGAATTCTTCTCCTGCTTCGTTCAGGCCCAGAGTGTAGTTTATTATCTCTTTGAGCCCGCCGTGATCGGTCGCCGAAAGCGAAGACAGAGTAAACTCGGTATAGCCGGTGTTCAAAAATATTTTTTTTATTATGCTTTTTATGTTTTCTACGCTTCTTTCGCGGTAAGGCCTGTAGATGAACCCCGCCTGGCAGAAGCGGCACGCGTTCTTGCAGCCGCGGGCGATTTCTACCACTCCGCGGTTAAAAACCGTTTCGAAATTAGGCACTATCAATTTAACCGGATGAAAAGCCGAATCCAGGTCCTTTATAGTCCTGACTTTTATGCGCTCCGGCGCTCCGTCCTGAATTTTTTTAATTCCGGCCTGGACGCCCGGTTCGCCATAAACCGGCTCGTAATAAGCCGGAACGTAAGCGCCCCGGAGCCTTGAAAGCGCCTTTATTCTTTCGCCGCGGCTAAGCCCGGACTTTTTACTTTCTTTCAAAACGGCGCATATTTCTGCAGCGGCCTCTTCGCCGTCTCCGATAAAAAATACGTCTATAAAGTCGGCCATGGGCTCCGGGTTCACGCACGCGGAACCTCCGGCGATCACGACGGGGTCGGTTTCCTTTCTGTCCTTCGATTCAAGCGCGATTCCGGCCAGATCCAGCAAATGAAGCACGTTCGAATAATTGAGCTCGTATTCGAGAGTGACGCCTATGGCGTCGAATTCCGCCGCCGGAATGCGGTAGTTCAGCGAGTGCAGGGGATAATCGATTTTTTTCATCAGGGCGGCGCAGTCGTCTTCGGGCAAAAAAGCCCTGTCGCATATTACGCCGTCGATAGATTCCATTATTTCAAACAATATTTTTACCGCGAAGTTAGACATACCGATCTCGTAAGTATCGGGAAACGAAAGCAGCACTTTAACGGCGTTTTTATTTTCCGGCGCGTCCGTTTCCATTCGCTTCAGGCCGTACTCGCAGCCGATGTACTGCTGCGGTTTGGATACGTTTTGCAGGATATATTCGAATTTATTAATTATTATCCCTCCAGTATTCTTCAAAAGTATAGTAAGTGTTATAAAGCGGAAGCGCGTTTAAGACTTCGCCGAAATATTTCGCGTTTATGAGTTTGGAGTCGGCTATAACCAGAAGGCCTTTTCCGTTTTTTTCCCCGATGCGCCCTATCGTTTGTTTAATTTTCAGTATGGTTTTAGGAAGCATATATTCTTCGAATTCCTGAAGGCCGTCGGTTGCGGCCTTTTTCTTTCTTATGGCGATGCGCGGGTCTTCGAAGAACGGAAACGGAAGCTTTTCTATTATCAGAGTGTCTATCGACTCGTCGCACAGGTCGGTAAAATCCATAAGCCCCTGCGAGCCGAGGATGACGCATGCCGCTTCGCTTTTTAAAAATTCGCGGGCTTTATCGCTGAGCATTTCGCCCCTCTGATAAAAACATTTTATTCCGCGGGCGGCAAGCGTTTCGTTCACGATTTTAAAAACGCTCGTCATCCGCTCGACCGAGTTAAATAAAACCATTGTTTTCTGGGGCTTCTTTGCCGCGATTTTCACTATCATTTCGCTTAAGCGCGATATGAAAGGCGCCGTATTTTTCGAGTCGAAGACGGGCATTTCGCGCGGCACCATAAGGTCGAGCTTAACGTTGTTGCAGTATTGCGAGTAGGAGGTGAGCTCGAGCTTTCTGTACTTTTGAAGGCCCAGGTTCCATTTGATGAATTCATAGCTCGTTCCGACAGAAAGAGCCGAGGAAACCAGAATAAAGCTTTTGGCGTCGCCGAAGATGTTTTTAGATAAAATTTTTCCAATGTCCACGGGTTCCACGTGTATGTACCATTCCTGCTTGAAGCCGTCCAGCTTTAAATAAGAAACGAAAGTCAGGTCCGACGACTGAATTATCAGAACTATAAAATTATCGTATTTTTGAATGCATTTTAAAAATTTATGGGTTTTAAAGACCGCCTCGCTTTTTTTGCATCCGCAAAACTCTTCGCTTTGAGAATAGAGCATATTCTTTACGATCTTTTCAAGCGTGCGGCGGGCGTTCTTAAGATTTATCGAAAGGTTGATAAGTTTTTCAAAAAATATTTCATGCATCTGGCAGTCTTCGACCAGCTTGTTCAAAGCTATGGACGAAGGCGCCGGCGGCTTCGCGCCGTCGCGGCAGAAAGCCATCTGGTCGACTATGGCCTTCAGGCATCCGAAAAAATCCTGCGCCGCGCCGATAGAGTGCAGCGCCGTCTTCAATGCGTTTTCAACGCATAAATTGCCGTCGCCTTCGGCCGGATTCGCGCCCGTTTCCCCGGCTGGAGCGCTTCTTTCCGATCCGCCCCGGCCTGAGCTGTCGCGGGAAGCCGCGCAGGCCGAAACCAGAACCGAGTAATAATCTTTAAATTCTTCCAGAACGCCGAACAGCTCGCGCTCGTTGAATCTTCCGCTGAAAGCCTCCACCATGGCGTCTTCGATCTTATGCGCCTGGTCCATTATAATGTTGAGCGTTTTTTCTTTTTTCAACCCGGAAAGTATTTCTTTCCATTTTAAATAAGTCGCGATGGAAGTTATTATGACGTCCGAATTCAAAAAATGATAATGCGCGTTTTTAAAGTAGCAGTTTTTATTCCTCGGGCATTTTTCTCTGAGGCAGTAATCCGACGAAGATTTTATAAATTCGAGATGCTGCTTGAGCCTTGGATATTTATTGGTCAGAAAAGGCGCCACGTTTTCGAGATGGCCGTCGGGAGAGGCTGTCAGGTAACATTTGATATAAAGAAGGAAAAATTTTTCCTCGCCGTCCGAAGCGTTTTCCTCGAGCAGCTCAAAATTCAGGTTGCATATATAATTTTCGGGCTCTTTCAACGCGTGAAACTTTATTTCGCCGTTAAAAGCCTTCATAGCGATCGGAATATGCTTTTTAGCTATGGTGTCGATCGCAGCCTGCTGAGACTCGATAATAAAAACGCTTTCGCCGGTGCGCCTGGCATGAATGGCCCCGGCATGCAAAAGGCAATCTATGCGGTTCATCTTATGAGCGATTTCCACCATGGCGCATCGCGATTCGGCGAATGTTTTCAGCGTGGTCGAAACAAGGCCGGACTGAACTATATAATCGTCGTTGGTCAACCTGTTTTTTTCGTTAAGGGAAGCGAAAAGCATATCGAGCGAATCGCCGAGGCCCGGTTCGGGAGCGAATTTGAAATACGACTGCCCTTCGGCGGGAAATTCCTGACGCGGGCAGGCGGCGGTTGAAGCCTTTCTGGCGCCTGAACCCTTGTTCAATTCCCTGTACGCCGAATATAAAATTTTAAAAAATTCAACGGTGGAAGGGCTCATACAGCCTGCGGCGCTGGCGAGTATCATTTTATAATATTCTTCGTTATGTGTCGCCAGAGAATAAGAGATCAGGTGGTTCAGGGCGTAATAAGTGTCCACGGCGTCTATGAACGCCCTGTGGTCTTCGCTTTCTTTAATATTAAAAACGTTGAGTATCTTTTCGAGATTAAAATATTTTAAAGCCGGCATAATAAGCATGGCGATCTCGCAGCTGTCGATAAAATCGGCCGGTTTCGCCTCAGCGAAGTCGCGGGCGATAAAAGTTTTTTCGAAACTCGCGTTATGGGCTATCACAACGGCTCCGCCGACGAATTCGGCGAATTTTTCTTTCTGCGACTCTATAGCAGGCGCGCCTGCAAGCATTTCGGAGCTGATTCCGGTAAGCGCGGTTATGTTTTGAGGCACCGCCACTCCGGGATTTATCAAAGCGGCGTATTGCTCGCCTATCTGGTTGTTTTTTACCCGAAATGCGCCGATTTCGATAATCCTGTCGGATTCGAAATTGATGCCGGTGGTTTCAAAATCAAGAAAAACCAAGGGTTTTTTAAACTTGGACCAGAAATTCAATGTCAGAAAATTGTCTTTTAAATACGCTGTCATAACTACTCTTTCTATACGATAATAGGCTTTTTTCACCGCGGCGGGAAAAACGGCCCTCTTGCGTCAATTCGACCTGAAGGCGTCGGCGCGGCCGGCCAGAAAATTTTTAATCTGCTTTATATCGTTTAAATAATGATATCGCGGAAGCGCCCCGGCTATTTTCCTGCCGTATGAAGTATCGCGCAGCCTGGTGTCTAAAACGGCCAGAACCCCCCGGTCGGTTTTATGGCGTATAAGGCGGCCCACGCCCTGCTTCAATTTCAGGATAGTCCATGGAATGGACGACTCGTAAAAAGGATTTCGGTTATTTTTGAGCAGATAATTGTCGCGAGCTTCGTTCAGCGGATGCGACGGCACTTTAAACGGAAGCCTTGTAATAATAAGCGTGGAGAGCGACTCGCCCTTAACGTCTATTCCCTCCCAAAAACTGTCCAGAGCGAACAGGCAGGAACCGGTATCTTTTTTGAAAATATCGAGAAGCTCTATACGCGGCTTCTGGCCCTGCATATAAATTTTATATCCGTCGAGCGAAAGGCCCGTTGAAATCTGCGAATAAACATATTCCATCATAAACTTCGAAGTGAATAAAACGAGCGTGCGGCCCCTGGATTCGTGTATGATATCCTGTATCCATCGCGAGGCTTCGTCGTTGAAATTACGGTCTTTGGGCGTGGCCGCCAGAGGCGCTATTATAAAAGCCGCCTGTTTTTGAAGATCGTAAGGCGAATCGAATATCACTTCGGCCGTTTGCCTTCCATCGAGGCCTATTTCGCTTTTTATATATTTAAAGTTGTTTTCGGTGGCGAGCGTCGCCGAAGTAAGTATAACGCTTTCTTTTTGCTCGAAAAGGTTTTGCTTCAAAATAGACGCCACGTCGAGCGGAGAAGATATAAGCTCGACGTTCAGGTGGACGCCCTGCTGAGAACGGCCCGGCGGCTGCCACGGGAGAGAGCACCATAAAATATTTCCGTCGCCGTATTTTTTTATATCGCTCCAGAATTCCACCAGCGAACTCATTTCGTTCAATATCGAATTTATGGCGGCCCCGTTTAAAGCGGTATTTTTTTCGGCGAGCATTTCGCCGGCTTCGGCGCTCATATCGGCCATCTTCGAAATGGCCTCCCTGAGGCTTTCGGCGTTCGGGTTCGACATTATCTGCTGTATGTGCTGGGGCTTTAGAAGCATCTGCCTGGAAAGAGAAGAAACCGAAAAATCGGCCCCGC
>MWBZ01000035.1 GCA_002069765.1 bacterium ADurb.Bin243 | reverse complement strand
CACGTTGCAGGGATTTTTAAAGAAAGCTTCCTGTCTGGATAGTTGACGCCAGGAATTATTGGCGGAAATAAGCATACCTTTTTCGTCTATTATAGATACTGCGCTTCCAAGCGAATTGAATGTCGATTTAAAGAAGCGCTGCGACTCAGAAAGCATGTCTTCTATCTTTTTCTGGTGAGTAATATCGTTGAAAATGGTTGCGGCGTAATTGGCCGTGGTGCGGAAAACCGAAATAAAAAACCATTTTCCCATATCGGACGAGTAGTATTCGAATTGAGTGTCTTCGCCGCTGGTTATTACGATGCCGAGAATGCTTATGAGGTCGAGTTCTTCGTTGAAAAGCGCCGGAATGGATTGCTTGAGGGTCTTATTTGCGACTTCGCTTTTTTTTACGCCGAAAGTTTTTTCAAACGCGGGGTTAAGGTCGATGATATAAGAATCGGTCACTTTGTTGTTTTCATCTAAAATCGCTTTATGAAACAGCATGGGGTTGGTCATGTTATCGAAAAGAGATCTCAGCTTGGTTTCGCTGTCGAAGAGTTTTTCTTCGGCCGCCTTTTTTTCCCTGGCTTCTTTGATCAATATTTCGTTCGTTTTAGAAAGCTCGTAAAACATGGCGTTGAAAGGAAATTTTAGATTTGTTTCAACGATGGCCTTAAAGGTAAAATAATAGGACAGCAGATGAAAATAGTGGCCTAATGCGTTCATTATGCCGTAAACATCCCTGTATAAAGTAAAAAATAAACTGGATAAAATTTTTAACGCCAGCGAGAAAATAATCAAACTGAAAACTATGTCGTAAATCGCTTGTTTTTGTTTGTGAATTAAAAAAATGCATGTGGAAAGAATAAAAATAAAACAGTATTCGGCAGCTATCTTAAAAAAAGTTAAGCCTTTTGCGTCGTCGTAACATGCCGGAAATATATCGAAACCGAAAATTGAAACCAGAAGCGCCAGTGTGAGAATTCCTAAAAAAGTTAAAGCTATTTTTACGTTAATGTTTTTTTTTAGATAATAAGCGGCTATAAAAAAGCTCGCCGTATCGACTATTTTAAGGGCTATCCAGAGCTGGGTAGGCAGATTCGCGCCGGTGTTTCCGAAGATATTCATTCCTTTGTATGCGAATGTGTGCGCAACGTTAATTATGGAGATAAAAATCGACGATGTTCCGATTATGGATAAAAAATGATCGGGCGCTATGGCCGAAGTCATGAAGGTGAAGACGGCGGTGCAGGCCGCGAGAGTTATTACCGTTACTTCTATGCTCAGATGAAAGACGAGAAAATTCTTCTGGCTGATGAAAAGGCAGGCCAATAAAAAAGCGAGCAGAGTCGCAAGCTCTCCGAACCTGCTTTGCGGGCCGGGTTCGAACCTGGGCTTGGCGGATGGCATATTTTTGATGTTTATATCGAAGTCGGTCATAACTTAAAAAATACGGTTTAGATTTTTCGTTAAGATTTAAACGGCCCTTTATACCTTAAAAAGAGCGTATAACGCTCTTTTTAAGGTTCGCCGCTTATTTTAAATTTTTATTTTTCTATTAACTCGACGTTAGCTCTCGGTAATGTGAACTTTTCGCCGGTCTGGTCTATTTTTACCTCTACGACCCTCACTTTAGCTCCGGTTTCGATTTCGAACGGCTCCGGCGGAAGCGCCGTGACCGTGGCAATCGCGCCAAAATGAGGAACGCGTATGATTCGGACGGTGCATCCGACGTCCATCATGAGATTGGCTTCCGGCGGGGTGGCGATATCGGTTTCGGTCAGGTTATCTTTGGGGATGATAATTTCCGGCCTTATAACGCCTGCGCGTATTTGAGTGGCGCCGTTTATGGAAGTTCTTTTTCCGTTGTTCTGCTTGAGCAGTTCGAAGGTCTTTCCGGCCATATTGATATTGCCGAACCCTTCGGTGACGACCAGCGTTATCCCTTTATTTTCATTTCCGGTAATCGCTACGCCGAGGTCGTAGCCCAGGAAATTTTTGAGAGTTTCGTCGTCGATGCCGCCGGCTATTATGCCTTTTACTTTGCAGCTCTGGGCTTTTTTTATGGCCGACGCCGTGATAAGAGATCCGCCTACGATTATTTTTCCGGCGTGGGAATCGTTTATCATGTTTTCGTCTAAAACTGTCGAAGGAGAAGTCGCGACTATTTGAAGTTCGCCGACCGTTTCGCCGCCGACGCCGAAAATGCCCTGTATGTAAGCGCCCGTGCTTTTAACGACGACGCCTTCTTTAGGGATTATTTCGTCCACGATGCCGTCTATGAAGGACAAAACTTCAACCGGCGTGGGGTTCTGCCTTAAAACCACCTGGCCGGTGGCGCTGGATATGCTTTCTATGGTGCCGTCGCACGGCGACGGGCACGGCGTGGTGAATATCCCGAAAAAACTGCTGCTTTGAGCTATAGATTCGCCTTTTTTAACTCTGTCGCCTTCTTTTAAAAGCATAAAATCTTTTATTTCTTTAGGGTCAATGCTTAATTTGTTGACGACGTTTACGAGCTCTACGTTGCCCGGCAGTTCGGTTTTAGCGACTATATCGCTGTGCTTTACGCGGCTGCCTTTTTTTACGAGCACGTCGCCCATAAGGGGCAGTCTTCTTTCTTTTGTTATGATAGTGTTTTCGGATACTTTAAGTCCCGGGGTATATGCGTTTGCCATATTTATCTCTCCTTTACTATTCGAACTTCGGGTATTTAGGATAAAGGTCCATAGCTTTTATCCATTCGAGCAATTTTTCAACGCGTTTTGTGTTGTCTTTGGGAAGTTCGAACGGCCTTCTGCCGCGCGTGTCGATAATTACGCCGGTGGTCCCGCCGTGAACGGTGCCGCGCACCGCCGCGCCCGAGCCTTCGCCCATGTCGAATCCGCGTACGGGAGTTACCGTAACTTCAGCGGTTTCGCCTACCGGAAGGCCTATAATATGAAGCTGGCCGAACGGCACGTCGATATCTACTTCGTGGCCGTTTTGCTTTTTCATTTTGACGTTGACGCAGGGTTTGCCTTCTTTGCCGGCGCCGACGGGCGCTATACAGGTGCCAAGATAGATGAGGCAGTCTTTTTCGAAAACCTGTAAAGCCGCTTCCGGATGAACTTTTGCAAGAACGCCGAGCTGCGGCATCATAAATATGGAATCGACCGTGAGCTGGGTTATGCCTTCGGGCAGGAAGGAATCCATAAGCATCATAGCGGTCTGCTGGCGGCGCGGCGCGTGCGAAAGAACGCCGCCGGAGCCGATCAGCATGTTAAGCCTCATAAGGTTTACAAGCGATTCGCCGGAATCTTCCTGCGTGAGGGCGTCGCCGATGGTGCGCTCTTTTTGAACGCCTTTCAAGCCGACGGCGAGCGCCTTATGCTGGTCGAACGAAAGGCGCAGAGCTTCGCGCGCAACGGCCTGCTCGACTATGAGTTCTTTTAATAAATATGGTATGGTGGTCGGTCTTATCATTTTGTTTTTGATGCGGTTGCGCAGGTCGCGCTCGTCCATGGTGAAGGGAACCCAGCGCATAATGTTATCGAGGCCTGCGTCCACGAATACGTTGGATATGCTGTAGCTCATTCCGTAATTTGCGGAAACCGTTTTATTGTATATGCCCTGGAACACTGAAAAAACGTCGGTGGTCGCTCCGCCGATATCGGCTCCGACGACCTGTATGCCTTTCTGTTTGGCTATAAGCTGCATGATATCGCCGACCGCGCCGGGAGTGGGCATGATATCTACGTCGGTCATTTTCATGAGCTTGTTATATCCCGGAGCCTGCTGCATAACGTGATGCAGGAAGAGCGCCTGAATCTTATGGCGCGCCGGCATCAGGTTTTCGGTTTCGAGCGTGGGCCTTAAATTGTCGGTTATGTCGAGAGCGGTTTTCTTGCCGAGGCGCTCTTCTACGAGGCCGGCGGCTTTGTTATTGCCCGCGTAAACGATAGGCAGCTGGTAAGATATGCCGAGGCGCGGCTTGGGATCGGCGGCCGCTATAAGTTCGGCGAGCTTTGCGACGTGTTCGGTCGTTCCGCCGTCGATGCCGCCGGCGAGAAGGATCATATCGGGGCGCAGGTGCCTGATTCTTTCGATTTCTTCGTGCGGCAGGCGTCCGTCGTTGGTGGCGATAACGTCCATAACTATAGCGCCCGCTCCGAGAGCCGCGCGCTGGGCCGATTCGCCCGTCATGGATTTTACGACGCCCGCGACCATCATCTGAAGGCCGCCGCCGGCGGATGACGTGGAGATGTAAATATCTACGCCCTGCTTTTCATTTTTTTTAGGTTTGACAATGGCTCCGCTATCTAAAAATTTGCGATGGCAGAGCTCTTCGAGCTCCGTGATGGCGTTTAAAACGCCCTGCGTGACGTCTTCGATTGGAGCTTCGACGGTGGTCGGAGCCTCGCCGCGCTTTACAAGACGAAACACGCCGTCAACTTTTTCGATTAAGATGGCTTTCGTCGTAGTCGAACCGCAATCCGTGGCGAGAATGCTGGTGATTTTTTCTTTTGGAATATGCATTCTTATCTACCCCTTCTTTTTTGATTTTATTAATAAACTTATACTAACTTTAAAATTATTGACTGTTCTTGCTTGTGAAATAAATTGTTTGGTTAATTAATTTAAACGCGTTTCGCTTATTTTTGCGCGCATTTTTCTATGGCGCATATCAGGCGCTCTACGTTGTCGCGTTTTTCCATTAATTCCACTATTCTGTCAAACTCGGTGACGTTAAAAAAAACTTTTATTAAAGGCCCTAACACTACTAAAAACTGCGAGCCTATAAAGTTGAGCGGCTTCGTAGATTCAAGGAATAAAATGGCTGGCGCAGCCATTTTGCGTTTTACCACGAATTCGGCGAGCCTGTTAAAAAGAGCTTCGTCCTTTTCGTTAAATTCTTCGTTCATTTTTCAAATACGCCTTTCAATAACGCTGATATTTTATCGCGGTCGCCGGGGCCGGCCAGTAAAAACAGGCCTCTGAACTGGTCGAGCACTTTCGAGTCCGGCTCGGAAGACAGAAATACGCCGTTATTATCCGCGAAGAATTTTTTATACTTGGATAAAGGTTCGGTCCTTGTTTTGAATAAAATTTTTATTTCTACTTTTTCACGGTCTATGCGGTAATAAGTGGGCGCGAAAAACTGTATCAAAGAACCTGTGAGAAGCGAAACCGCTATGAAACTCATGAAATAGCTCGACGTGAAATCATACGCTAAAATTCCACAGGACGCCAGCACTAAGAATACCAGGCCGGTTTTATATGGGCTGGCGGCCATGGGATGGACTTTCCAGCAATAAAAATTTCCGTCTTCGGCCATTATTTAACCAGCTGCATCCAGTCGCCCAGCAGGAACTGAAACCTTCCTATCAAAAGGCTTATACGGGCCATTACCGTGTATCCGAAAGAAGCGCCGAAGGTGATCATAAGCACCCATATTCCAAAATTAGAAGCGGGCCCGAGGATGACACCCTTGTGTTCGGCGGAGAAATAAAAATAAATTATCGCGCAGCAAAGGCCGAAAACAAGTATAAAGTCATTGGCGGATTGAGCTATTATGCCCCAGTCTATTCCCTTCATGTGCAAAAGCGGGGCGAACGAAACGAAGCTGGCTTTAACCTGTTCGAGAACCGATGCGTGGAGCGTCGTTACGATTACTATACCGGAGCCGTAGCCCACGATCGTGGCGAGCGGGAAACGAGAAAGCCATGCCGCGCTGGGAATTACGCGGGATATCATCATGAGCCCGAGTATCGCGGGGAATAAATAAAAAATAAATATCTTGAACGTGAACCAGAATATGAACTGGAACTGCGTTCCGAATTTATTGGCGATAAGCTGTGTCTGCCAGTCGAGCATCCAGGGGTTAACGACGGGGAAGGACGAACTGGTTATTATATGATAGAAATCGCGGCTGTATTCCTGGAGCGGTTCGATCAGCGAAGGCTTCAGGTATTTGTGGAACGTCAGAACCAGTGTGTAGCCGGCCGAAATTCCGACGAACAGGTATTCGCTGAACTTGTAAACGAAGTTGTCTTTATATAAGAAACTGTAAATTCCGAGGGTAAGAAGCGCGGCTATCCAAATGCCGATTCCTTCGACGGATACAGCTCCGCCGGTTTCGAATACCGGCTTGAAATTTAATCCTAACATAAAAAGTGGCATCTATATTCACTCTCCATTTCTTGATTACGAATTATTTCTGTTTGCCCACTATCATTTGCGATACGTTAGCCAGCAGTATGAAGAAAATCAGCATCATGTGAACCACTGCCTGAACGTCCATGCCGGCGGTGGCGAGAGCCGGTTTTTTTACCAGGCGCTCGTATTCGGATGCGCCCTTGAGGCCTTCCACCAGGCCGATAAGCTGCTTGGACTGCAGGTACGGATAATATTCGAGAGATGAAATGGCAGTGCAGCCGCCGGTTACGATGGTTTTGTACTGGGCGTTGGCTATGGTTACGTAAGTGCCTATGCCGGCCGAACCCGTGGTAAGGCTGAATATTGCCGCGAGGTCGCGGTAGTTTTTAACGCCTTTCATTATTTCGAAGTCGGTGGTTTTGTTTCCGAAAAAATCCGTGGGGAAAACGCCGGCGATAGAGTCGCCCATGCCTTTTACCACGGCCACGTAAGACGGCTGTACGCCGAGATTTACGAAATCCACGCCGTATTTCTTGCCGCTGAATTCAGGATCGCTCGAAAGGCTCTCGAAGGCTTTTTTCGCCATCATGGGCCCCTGCGGCCATAAAGCGACGGCTATCATTTTTACGTCTTTTCTGAAGCAGTGCGTCATTACGGCTTTTGCCATAGGCTGAAGCTCCGGCGAAGAAGCCGGATCGTAATCGAAAGAGAGAAGTATTTTTGAACCGGGCGCAAGGCTGTCTATGACGTCGAACGAGCTTTGCGTGTTCGGCGTAATTTTGACCGGGAGCGCAAGCGGTTTTATGAGAGGGAGAATAACGGCTATTACCATAGCCAGGAATATGTATCTTCTATCCATGTTGTTTATTATAGTAAATAAGGCTTTCATCGATTACTCCTCGCTTCCAAAGTATGATCTTTCGATTCCGAGCAATATTTTAAAAGATGCGGCGATATAACCCAGCGATGCGCCAAGAAGTATCGCGCGCTGCCCCGCCGTGGTAAAAACCGTGTTGATCCACTGCGCGAGTTCGGATACGTCGAAATAACGGCTGACTACAGGGATATAGCTCCATATTACCGATCCGAGCTCCACGCGGCCCAGCATAACTATAACGGCGGCGGTGAGAAGCAGCGTGGCTTCGCGCGAACGGGCGCGGAATGCGCGGAACGCGGCGGAGGCGACGAAGAAAGCGAGTATCGAAAACATCGTCGACTGCATTGGAACGTACATGTAGTTGAATATAAAATCGAACTCTTTGCCCTCGAACCCGTCGCGAAGGCCGTAAAATATCGTTATGAAAAAGCCGAGAAGCAGTACGATGGAGTATTGCCAGTCTTCGTACTTTCTGGATATCTTGTTGAAGTTCATCGTGACAAGGCTTATCAAGCCTATAACGAGAGCGAACGAAGAAATAATCTGTATCCACTTTGTGGACAGGTCTTCGATTTCTTTATAAAGTGAGTTTTCGGGCGGTATGAAAAACTGGAATATCATGGTTACGCCCATAATGAAGCAAAATGCGAGGGGAAGTTTACGCCTTAAAAAAAGCGAAGTGCGAAGCGTCTGGCCCATTACTATGAGCAGCACGAACAGCACTATGAAAAAGATTATTAGAAAACCGTTAAACAAAGCCATTTTATCCAACCGAAATCATTCCTTTCAAATAAAGCTTTAATGGATTAATGCGTGATGAACCAGTCGCTGAAAAAGGTTATTCCGCATGTTTCGAGCACGATTCCCAGAACTATGACTATTATTATAAGGAATTTTCCGACGTCCTGGCCTTTGAGCGTTCCGAGCTGCATCGGTTCGCGGGTAAGATAAGCCGACGCCGCGAAGAGCTCTTCGCCTATAAGCGTGTAGTCGCACGCCGCTACAAAGAACGGAATCTGGTGGACCATGGCGGTTCCCGCTATCTGTATAGCGCCTACGTGGTGGCCGGTTTCGGCCAATATGAGCGATTCCGCGAAGAAAACGCCGAGATAAAAGTTCGCGGCCGGTTTTTCGCGCATCATTATGCCGTCGACGCCGGCTACATAGCCGAACTGATCGTCGGTGAGGTAACGGATGTTTTCAGGTTTGAAAGAATCTACGCGTCCGGCTTTTAAATAAGCTTCGCGAACGACTTCCTGCGATGTGGACATAACCAGCGAGCGCGTGCAGGGCACGAGAAGGTTGGTTTCGTATTCGGCCGTCTTTTTTGCTACGTGTCCGAGAATTGAAACGCCGGCGATCGTCTGGATGTCGTCCATGTCGTATATTCCGGGAACGAAAAGAACGGGTTTGCCCATTTCGGTGGCGCGTCCGACCGCTTCGTCTATGGCGGAAAGGCCGGCTATTTTTCTGATGAACATATCTTTTCCCTGACGGGCGTGGTAGGTGAAGTAGCCTATAAAGCTGAGCAGCAGAATTCCCGCGATTAAAACGTTGGAACGCTTTGGGTTAAAATAGCTGTGCGACATGTCATAACGTTTTTCGCCCAGCTCCACCGCGTGAACATATATTTGAGCCAGCGTGAGTTTTTCTATCGGAAGCTGCGCGAGGCTGTCCATAACGAGCACGCGGGCTTCGCTTTCTTCGAGATCTTTAGAAGCGAGCGTTCTGGATTTAATTATATGGGCGCAGAGGGTTTTTATATGCTTTTCGCTGCCGGTGTATCCGGTATTTAATTCGGCCGGAACGTCGGGGACCTGAAGGGTTTCGGCTGCAGCCGCCGCCTCCGCTGTAACGGATACGGCCTGCGTGGCTTCGGCGGATGCGGCCGTGACTTCGGCCGTTTGAGAAGATTGCGCGGTTATCTCGCCTGTCGCGCGGGCCTGGCCCGCCGTGAACATCAGCGAAAACCCTAGCAACACTGACATTAATAAATAATTGGTTTTTTTGTGATTAAACTTTAAGCTACTCATTAGTTAAGTATCCCACCCCCATATATGACATTAAAATTTTAATTTTTTGTTGAAATGGTATCATAAAAATATATTATAAGTCAAACAAAATTTGCGGCAATTAAATCCAATATAAAAAGCCGCGCATAACGCGGCTTTTTTACTGAATTTAATTTAAAAGTTTTAAGGCGGAAAATTATGCTGTTAGCTCATGACTCTAAGCTGAGGCATGGTTTTAATTGCTTACCGGCCTCGGCCTTACGTAATAAACGCTGCTTTCCGGTTCGGGATTCCACAGCGCCGGCGCGCCCGGATAATTTGTAGTGGAAGTTCTATACCAGAGGTTTTTATTGTGTTTTTCGGCGACTTCCCAGTCCGCCGCTCCCGATACGGGATCGACGGGTATTTCTGAGAAGTACGGATGAGTGGTATCAGTAAGGTCTTTTAACCTTTTTGGATAACGGCCTCTATCTTTAAAATAATCGTCGATAGCTTTTTTGATTTCTTTAACATTTGATTTTTGCGTTTCAAACTTGGCGAGATTAATTTGATTAACGACTTCCGGAATGGCGAAACCCATCAGTATGGTTAATATGACGAGAGCGACCATTAGCTCTATTAAAGTAAAGCCTTTTGTCATCGCTGATTTTTTTTTCATATAAAACTCCTGTAAAGTATTAATTTGATTATTGCTTTGGCCTGACTTTGACTATGCCTTTAAACTCACATTCTATTCCATCGATGACCTGATTTGAAACGGCTACATGGCTGTATGTCGTTGTGCCTATGGTAACGGCGGTTTTTGAGTAACTAACTTCGGGAGGTGCGCCTGGGTAGTTCATTAAAGAAGTTCTATACCATTTAATAATTTCTTTAGGCTTGTCCTGACCGGGCGGAGGAGATTTTTCAACCCATTTAACTCCGATTTCCCAGTAAGAATTGCCGGCGACCGGGTCTGCCGGAAT
This sequence comes from bacterium ADurb.Bin243, assembly GCA_002069765.1. GTDB lineage: Bacteria > Muiribacteriota > UBA9980 > UBA9980 > UBA9980 > UBA9980. Next base: position 24,945 of record MWBZ01000035.1, on the reverse strand, counting down.
TATAGTGAAATAAGGCGCATAATCCTTTTTTTTATAGTAATTGCCGCCGGATTTTACAAGTTTGTTTTTATCGATGTAATCTTGTAAATCAGTACGATTTTCATCGACATTGACTTTTATTACCCCTTCAGTCTTGATAAGATCTTCTAACTGAGCGGGATAAATTCCTCTATCGGCATAATGCTGGTTGATAGCTCTTTGAATTTCTTTTATGTTGGCTTTCTGGGTTTCGAATTTTGAAAGATTGATCTGGTTAAGAACTTCGGGAATGGCGAACCCCATTAATATTGTTAGTATGACAAGGGCGACCATCAGCTCTATAAGAGTGAATCCCTTTTGATTTATTATCATTTCTTTGCACCTCTATTAATAATATAGCACATAATACGGCTTTTATCAAGATAAAATATTGAGCGCGATTAAAGTTTTGCGTTTGATCGCTTATTTATACTTGAATTTATAACTTGAATGTTGTATAATAAATTTTAATATATGATATTTCAAGAAATACTATGCAGGAAGTAAATATGAGCGGCAATTTCAATAATAGCGCATTAAACGGCGCCGAAATCGAAAAAGAACTAAGTTCGGGAAATCGTTTTAAATTCGGGAAAAACTGGAGCTTTTTTTTAAAATCGCTTAACGATGAAAGAATTAAAAGCGCCGAAAATTCGTTGTTAAGTATGCTTGAAATTTCCAGCTTAAAAGGCCTTTCATTTCTGGACGCGGGTTCGGGCAGCGGCCTTTTTTCTCTTGCCGCCAGAAAACAGGGCGCTTCGGTTACGTCTTTCGATTACGACCCGCAGTCGGTCGAATGCACCCGCGAGCTGAAAAGGCTTTACTTCGACGGCGACGGCGACTGGAAAATCGAGCAGGGAAGCGTTTTAGACCGCGATTATTTAGGCGGCCTCGGCGCCTTCAATATAGTATATTCATGGGGAGTTTTGCATCATACCGGCGATATGTGGTCGGCGCTCGCTAATATGGCCCCGCTGGTCAAGCCCGGCGGAAAGCTTTACATAGCTATTTACAACGATCAGGGGCCTATCAGCAAAGTCTGGAGAACCGTTAAAAAAATATATAATAAAGTCCCTTCGCCTGTTCAGCTTATGATAGCCGTTGGCGTGGCCGGCATCTTATACTGCCGCGGAGTTTTTATGAAGCTTTTGCAGGGAGAGCTGCCGCCTTCCATAGAAAAGCTCGAAAAAGCCAAGATGAAAAATGCCCGCGGCATGTCCATCTGGCGCGACCTTATAGACTGGGTCGGCGGATATCCCTTCGAAGTGGCAAAACCTGAAGAAATATTCGATTACTACAAAAAATCAGGCTTTACGCTCTGCATGATTAAAACCTGCGCCGGCGCTCACGGCTGCAACGAATTCGTATTCAAAAAGAACGGCGGTTAAATAAACTGCATGAAAAAAATAGTTTTTATTATTCCTCATCTGGCGGGCGGCGGAGCGGAGCATGTCGCCGCGACTCTTTCCAGGTATTTTCCCGAAACCGTAGAAACCGTATTCACGCTTTTCGAAGATAAAATCGAATACGATTACAGGGGCCGGGTTATTTTATTAAATCTAAAATCCGAAGAGGGGATAATAAAAAAAATCGTTAATATTTTTAAACGTTATTTGAAGTTGAAAAAAATTATTAAAGATGAAAAGCCTGATGCCGTGATAAGTTTTATGGAAAGCTCCAACTTTTTAAACGTCCTTTGCAACCCCGGAGGCGCGATCGTCAGCGTAAGAGCTCATCCTTCGGTCAATTATAAAAACGATTTTTTCAACCGGCTTATTGTCAGGTCTTATAAATTTGCAAAGAAAATTATTTCGGTTTCTTCAGAGATACGTGAAGACTTGGTCGATAATTTCGGCATAGGCAGGGAGAAAATAAAAGTCATTTACAATCCTGCCGATACCGTCGAAGTGGAGAAAATGGCCGCGGTTCCTCTCGCGCCCGAAGATGAAAAGATTTTTTCCGATGGCGGCGTGATAATAACCGCCGGCCGCATGAATGAACAGAAAAACCACGCGTCTCTGATCCGCGCGTTCCACATGGCCCTGCCGCATATAGAGGGCGCAAAACTGGTTGTTCTCGGCCGCGGCGAGCTGGAACGGGATTTAAAAAAACTGACCGCGGATTTAAACATATCAGACAGGGTATATTTTCCGGGATTCCAGAAAAATCCTTATAAATTTATAGCCAGAAGCCGGCTTTTTGTGCTTTCGAGCCTTTACGAAGGATTCCCGAATACGCTTATAGAAGCCATGATTTGCAAAACGCCGCTTATTTCGTCGCGATGCCCGTCGGGGCCCGCCGAAATATTCGACGGCGCAAAGTTCGATAATCTTTTCGAACCGGGCGACTGCGCGGCGATGGCTTCGCGCATGATAACTTTTTACAAAAGGGACAACGAAGATATGATTTCATTCTATGGAAAAAAGTTGTCCGAGCTTTCAAAAGAAAAAATCGCGGCCGAATATCTTGATGCATGCGGCATAAGCGCAAAGGAGGGCTCGCGCGATGAATGAAATTAATACCGCCCTTCCAAAAGTGAGCGTCATAACGATAGTTTATAACGGCGCCGCCGGCATCGAGCGAACCATTAAAAGCGTTCTGGGACAGGGCTACAAAAACCTCGAGTATATAATCGTGGACGGCGGCTCGACCGACGGCACTATCGATATCGTAAAAAAATACGAAGATAAAATAGCTCGCTGGGTTAGCGAAAAAGACCGCGGCATAAGCGACGCCATGAACAAGGGCATCGCGCTGGCTACGGGCGATATCGTCGGCATGATACACGCGGACGACTGGTATGAAGACGGCGCGATAAAAGCGGTGGTGGGGGCTTTCTTAAAATATTCGCCGGGCGCGGTATGCGGCGCGTTGCGTCTGTGGAACGGCGATAGGCCCTATTATCTCGGCGAGTCGGACGTCGCGGGCATGCGCTACGGCATGTCGATATGGCATCCGACGGTTTTCGTCAAAAACGAGATGTATAAAACCGAGGGCGTTTTCGATCTTAAATACAGATCCGCTATGGATTACGATCTTTTAATGCGCTTCATAAAAAAAGGCTGCGCGTTTATAAATCTGAGGGGCCGCGTGATAGCCAATATGAGCCGGGGCGGAATGTCGGAAACCAACAGATATACCGGCCTTATGGAAGAATACGAAATACGCGTCAGGTGCGGCGTTTCAAAGATATCCGCCGCGGCGGGGCTGGCCAGGAAATTGGCGTTATGCCACGGGCTGCAGCTGGTAAAAAAAATACTCGTAAAATCGGGATTGGGCTTTCTTCCCGAATATTTAAGAAAAATTAGAAACAGCGGCGATAAAGGCTTTTTAGACAATTAACATTTTTACCGATAATCGGGTGCGGGTGATTTTTATGTGCAGAATATGCGGGTTCCGGGATTTTCACGAAAATATAAGCTACGATCTTAAGGCCGTTTCAGAAAAAATGCGCGATACGATGACTCACGGCGGCCCAGACGACGCCGGCGCGTATTATTGCGCCGCCGCGGGCGTCGCGCTCGGCCACCGAAGGCTTTCTATAATAGATTTATCGCCCCTGGGCCATCAGCCGATGACCGACGGAAATTATTCCATAGTTTTTAACGGCGAGATTTACAATTACGCCGAAATAAAGGACGAACTCGTAAAAAAAGGCCATAAATTCGCTTCTTCCAGCGATACGGAAGTCGCGCTCAAAGCCTGGCGCGAATGGGGAATGGCCGCGGTGGACAGGTTCCGCGGTATGTGGGCCTTCGCGCTGTGGGACGAAACCCAAAAAACGCTCACGCTTTCGCGCGACAGGCTCGGCGTCAAGCCGCTTTACTGGTACCATAAAGACGGCCTGTTCATGTTTTCGTCGGAGCTGAAGGCGTTTCACGCGCATCCGGCTTTCGATAAAAAGCTCGATTATAACGCTCTTTCGCTTTATCTTCAGCACGGCTACATAGCTTCGCCGCTGAGCATATTCGAAAATACTCATAAACTCGAGCCGGGGCATTTTTTAAAGATAGACGCGCGCGGGAATATTAAAAAAACTGAATATTGGAGCGCCGAAAAAGTTTTTGCGGAAGGCATTGCGGCCCGGCGGCGGCGCGCCGGAGAAGAAGCGGCGGCTGAAGAGCTCGAGGCGCTTTTGCTCGAAAGCTTCAAATTAAGAATGGTCTCCGATGTTCCAGTGGGCATGTTTTTGAGCGGCGGAGTGGATTCGTCTCTTCTGACCGCTCTTCTGGCTAAAGATATGGGCGGCTCGCAGCTTAAAACCTTTACTATCGGCTTTAAGGAAAAAGAGTACGACGAGGCCGGGTGGGCGGGCAAAGTGGCCGCGCATCTCGGGACGGAGCATACGGAGCTTTACTGCGGCCCCTCCGACGCGTTCGATATAATATCGAAGCTTCCTCAGATTTACGACGAGCCGCTCGGCGACGCGTCAGCGGTGCCGACTTACCTCGTATCGAAACTCGCCCGCACAAGAGTCAAAGTTTCGCTTTCCGCCGACGGAGGCGACGAACAGTTCTGCGGATACAGCCGTTATTCAATGATCAACGAGCGCGTTGCTAAATTTGCCTCCAATCCCTTTCTGGGGCTTGTTTCCGGCGCGCTGGAATATGTGAGCGCGGAAACCGCTTATTCCGTTTACGAAAAGCTGCCGCGGCCGCTCCAGCGCTGGAATAATTTTTACGACAAATTCACCAAATTGAAAAAAGTGCTTAAAACTAAAAATAAAATAGCGCAGTACGATCTGGCCAATAAATATTTTCTGGAAGAAGATCTGGCACGGCTCGGGCTTTCTAAAGTCGAAAGCCAGCTGTTTAAATTCGACCGCGGGCTCGAAAAAATGAGCCTGCTCGATCAGATGATGTATTTCGACATCAAAACCTATCTGCCGGACGATATCCTTGTCAAAGTGGACAGGGCCGCCATGAGCGTGGCCCTCGAAGGGCGCGACCCTTTTCTGGACCATAAAATAACCGAATTCGCCGCGGGGCTTCCGACGGACTTAAAATACAAAAACGGCGTATCGAAATATATCCTTAAAAAGATACTTTACAGGCATATTCCGCGCGAGCTCGTGGACAGGCCGAAGCAGGGATTCGGCGTTCCGGTTTACGAATGGTTTAAAGACGAATTGAAGGGCTGCTACGGCGAGCATCTGGCTTTCGATAAAATCAAGCGTGAAGGCGTTTTTGATGCGCACGAAGTTTCGCGTCTTTTAGACGATTATATGAACGATCGCGGCGTGAACGCTTATAAGCTGTGGTTTTTATTCGTTTTTGAATTGTGGTATGAAAAATATATGCTTTGATCATTTAATTATCTTGACTTGCGCGGCCCGTTCAAAGTATAATATAACTCAATATTTATAATGCTTTACAGGGGCGCCGCCGCGCGCAAACCGCCGCGTAGCGCGCCGGAGAAAGACGACATGAGCACCGAAGACGCTAAAATAAAAAATATAGCAGGAGTTATAAAAAAAACGGTTTATAGGCTGTTGTTTTCGAACGAAAGTTTCAGCCTTTGCTTTTTTAACTTGAACGGCAAAATTCCCTGGAGCGAAGGATATAACGTTTATAAAAAACGTTTTATACTTAAGGCTATCGAATCGGATTTAAACTTCGACCGGCTTCCTCAGGGATACGGCTATCGCATCGATGAAAGGGCGGTCGAATATCCCTGGTTGTTTTCAAGATTAAACGACGGTTTTGAATATTTGCTGGACGCCGGGTCTTTTTTGAATTTTGATTATATTTTATCGAATTCGAAAATGAAAAACAAAAAAATTTTTATATCCACTCTCGCTCCTGAAAGCTCGAGCTTCTGGAATAAAGGCATTTCATATATTTATGAAGACCTTCGCCGCACCTGCTACAGAGACGCTTTGTTTGACACCATAGTGTGCTGTTCGACTCTGGAACATGTAGGGCTTGATAATACCATGCTTTATACCGGAGATACCGAAAAAAATGAAAACAAAACCCGAACTTATCTGAATGTGATTTCCGAATTCAAAAGGATCTTGAAACCGGGCGGAAGAGTTTTCATTACCGTTCCTTACGGGAAAAATTTAAATTTTAAATGGTTTCAGGTTTTCGACGGCGCGATGATAGACGATGCCGTTAAAACTTTTGACGGCAGTTCGGCGAGCATTTCATATTTTATTTATAAAAACGACGGATGGTCAATGTGCGAAAAGACGGCCGCCGACGGCAACGAAGATTTCTTCGATATTCATACTTCATCAAAATATTATCCGGATTATCTGGCTTTTTCAAGAGCCATAGCCTGCGTTGAATTAAAAAAGTGATCGAAATGAAGTTTCTTAAAATACTAAAAAAGGCCGTCAGGAATTTTATCGCCGAGCTCAAATTATATTTTGCGCCGGCCGCTTTATGTTGCGTTAAAGGCCGCGGCTCGGCGCTTTACGAAACCGCAAAAATTTCGAACAATATGCGCATAGCCGAAAATATTCGGATTGGCGAATATACTCATGTCCGCGGCGAGCTGCTGACGTTCGCGCACGGGGGCGCTATAAGGCTCGGCGATTACTGTTACGTAGGCGAGGGAACCAGAATATGGTCCGGAAAGCTTATAACTATAGGCGACAGGGTTTTAATTTCGCATAACTGCAATATTTTCGATAATATAACCCATCCTTACAGCCCGCAGGGCCGGCATGACCAATTTAAAAAGATTATATCTTCAGGGCATCCGGCCGATATCGATTTACTCGATAGCCCCGTGACTATTGAAGACGATGTTCTGATCGGCGCCGGAAGCATAATTTTGAAGGGCATTAAAATCGGCCGCGGCGCTATAATCGGCGCCGGAAGCGTAGTGACTAAAAACGTATCGCCATATACTATCGTGGCGGGCAATCCGGCGAAAGTTATCAGGGAACTAACCAGTGAAGAAAGAAAATAACGGATTCACCACATGGGAAAAAGCCGTGCTATGGCTCAAAGAACAGCCGGAATGCCTCGAACTGGTGAGATCGTGCTATTATGACGATCCGCTAAGCGAATCGGCCAGCCGCTTTTATAATTCTACGGAATGGAGCGCCGTAAGAGAAGAGCTCTCCTTCAAGCCCAAGGGAACGGCGCTGGACCTGGGCGCCGGCCGCGGCATTTCTTCATACGCGCTGGCCAGGGACGGATGGAAGGTTACCGCTCTGGAACCGGATACCAGTGAAATTGTCGGCACCGGCGCCATAAGAGCGCTTTGCGCGCAGGCCGGTTTAAAAATTGAAATAGTAGAGGCTTTTGCCGAAAAACTGCCTTTCGCCGACTGCGCTTTCGATCTGGTTTATGTCAGGCAGGCCTTGCATCATGCGGCCGATCTTGAAAAATTCTGCCGCGAAGTCTTCAGAATCCTTAAAAACGACGGAATTTTCATCGCGACCCGCGAGCATGTAATAAGCTGTAAGAAAGATTTAAAGGCCTTTCTTGAAGGCCATCCGCTGCATAAATATTACGGCGGCGAAAACGCTTACACGCTCGGCGAATATAAGTCCGCTTTTTCTAAAAGCGGGCTTAAAGTAAAAAAAATTTTAAACGCCTATGAGTCGGATATTAATTTATTTCCGGTTGAAATTAAAAATTTGAAAAATAAAATCAAAACTATCATAAAAAATGCGGTTAAAATAAGCCCGCCGGATTTTTTAGTCAATTTCGCCCTGTATACGATGGGCAGGATCGACAAAAGGCCGGGAAGGCTTTATACGTTTATTTTAAAGAAATAACGGGTTCAAGGATGCTTTGTGCGGCAATTTTAAGATGAGAACAAGCCGGCAAGCATGATCAGAGCGGAAAAAGAAAGCTTAAAACAGCCTTAAAAACACACGCGTTGGTTATTATTTATCTTGACTTGAAGGGTTGTTTAAAGTATAATATTTTCGAAATATAATAAACCATTTTGCAGCGCAATCGGCCGGCGGTTGTTGAATGAAAGGCGATATGGGAAACGGCGAAATTAAAAATATAAAATATACCCTTCATATTAGCCCTGGCAAAGTTGAAATTAATTATTTCAAAGACTTGTGGCGCTATCGTGAATTGTTTTTATTTTTAGCCTGGCGGGATGTTTTAGTGCGTTACAAGCAGACCGTTATCGGCGTTTTGTGGAGCGTATTGCGCCCGCTTATCACTATGATTGTTTTTACGATAGTTTTTAGTAAACTCGCGAATTTAAATTCAAACGGCGCGCCTTATGGAATTATGGTTTTTGCCGGCACCCTGCCATGGCAGTTTTTTTCCAACTCGCTTTCCGATAGCGGAAACAGCCTTATCGCTAATTCGCATTTAATATCTAAAGTTTATTTTCCCAGGGTTATTATTCCGGCATCGTCGGTTATAGTCAGCTTTATCGATTTTTTAATAGCGTTTTTAATTATGCTCGCCATAATGGTTTTATGGTATTCGTTCATACCGCCTGCGAGCATTGTACTAATAATTCCTTTTCTGGCCCTGGCTTTTTTTTCGTCGCTCGGCCTCGGTTTTTTATTGTCCGCGCTTACCGTTAAATATCGTGATTTTCGTTATATTGTTCCGTTCATAGTTCAATTCGGGCTTTATATTTCTCCCGTAGGTTTTATGAGCTCGATAGTGCCGGAAAAATGGCGCCTGCTTTATTCGCTTAATCCGATAGTGGGCGTGATAGACGGCTTTCGCTGGGCGATACTCGGGGATGTTTCCCAGCCGTTATGGTGGCCGGGCGTCGCTGTTTCGGCCGTTGTTTCAGCTCTGTTATTCGTTATAGGCTTCGGTTATTTCCGCAACACCGAAAAGGCTTTCGCCGATGTTATATAATTTTTAGTTAGAAGTGATTTATGTCAGATTATGCCATTAAAATAGAAAATCTCGGCAAAAAATATATAATAGGCCACCAGCGCCAGAACGGTTATAAAACCTTCCGCGACGTTCTGGTCGAAAAAGCAAAAGGCGCGGTCGATTTGTTGCTGCATCCTTTTTCGGGCGGCGCCGGCGCGCCCGGCGCGCCCGGGGCGGACGAGAGCGAAGAATTCTGGGCGCTTAACGGCGTTAATTTAGAAATAAAAGCGGGCGAGCGTATCGGCATCATTGGCCGTAACGGCGCAGGCAAATCGACGCTTCTTAAAATTTTGAGCCGCATAACCGATCCTTCCGCCGGCGATATCTGGATAAACGGCCGCGTGGCAAGCCTTCTCGAAGTCGGCACCGGTTTTCATCCGGAGCTGACGGGCCGTGAAAATATTTATTTGAACGGCGCCATTCTCGGTATGGGACGTGAAGAGATAAAGCGAAAATTCGATGAAATTGTCGCATTTTCGGAAGTGGAGAAATTTCTCGATACGCCGGTGAAGCGTTATTCTTCGGGAATGTATGTCCGTCTGGCGTTTTCGGTGGCGGCCCATCTCGAGCCCGAAATACTCGTCGTCGATGAAGTCCTTGCCGTCGGCGACGCCGCGTTTCAAAAAAAATGCCTCGGCAAGATGGAAGAAGTCGGAAAAGAAGGGCGGACCATTCTTTTTGTGAGCCATAATATGGCGGCGATAAGCATGCTTTGCGAACGGGGCGTTTATTTAAAAAACGGCGAAATCAGCTGTTACGATAATATAGAAAAGGCTATTTCTTGTTATTTAAGCCAGAAACCGAACGATCAGCCGGGCATGAATTCGCTTATCGGGCATCCCAACCGCGAAAAGGGATTAAAGCCTTATTTAAGCGGTTTTGAAATGGTTGGAAATGCCAGAAGTCTTGAAAACGGCAAACCGTTTAGCATGAAAATTTACTATAACTTCGATACTAAAATCGTTTCGCCTTATTTTTATATTATATTTACCAATACGCTTGGAACGAGGGCTTTTACACTCGACAGTGTTAATCAAAATAATAATATACCTCAAGTACTTGAGGGGCGCGGTGAAATTATATGCAATGTCGAGTCTATGCCTCTTCTTCCGGGAAATTATTATATCAGTCTCAAACTATGGATTCAGGGCCAGAAACTCGATGACGTTGAAAACGTTTTTTCATTCGATGTCGAATTTGCGGCTGATAAAAATGACAACTCCTGCAAATGGAATTCGAGTTCCGGAATGATATATGTCGATGCCGATTGGACTTTGGGGAATGGCGGTGGGTTGAGTGTTTAATTATTTTAACGAGATGGTCAATAAATATCCGTTTGAAACCGATCTTATCGAGTTTAAAAAAATCGACAACTTTATACTTAAATATTTTGGCGCCGAAAAAGAAATAAAGTTAGCGGATATTGGTTGTGGAATGTGTTTATTCGCCGACCATATAAAATCGCATTTTAAGAATATCGAGATCAACTGCGCGGATATTAATTCTGAATTGGTCGAAGCGGCTTTAAAAAAAGGCTATAACGCCCGTTCAGCCGACGCGCTTGAACTTCCTTATAAAGACGGCGAATTTGATATAGTCCACTGTTCTCATGTTATTGAACATTTCGGCTATCCGGGCGTCATTAAAGTCATTGAAGAATTATTCCGCGTGGCGAAAAAAGAAGCGGTTATTATATTAAGATCTCCTCTTGTGGCGAATCATCGCTTCTACGACGATATAGACCATGTGCGGGTTTATCCTCCGGCGGCTATATTAAATTATATAACCAATCCCCAGCAGCAAAAAGTCGGGCAGATAAAGGCATGCGAGCTGGAACGCTGGTATACTCGAATAGCTTTTGAAATCAACTACTACAAATACGATAATTTTTTAACTAGAAAATTGAATAAATTGTTTAAAATTTTATGGATGGTTATTGGTTTTCCTTATGCAGCGCCGAATAATTACGGCTTAATTTTAAAAAAAATCTAATTTTTATGCAGGTTTAATAATATGATAAAAAAAATTTTTAAAAAAATAACTAAACTACCGGTTAAGGTTTATAATAAATTTACAACGAATAATTTTAAAAAGCCGGTTGGCGTTAAAATATTAAACGATGAATATTTTTTATTAGAAGATAAAATTTATCTTGCGTCAGCCGATCAGTTCGAAGGGCTCAAAGGCATCGTTGAAGGCCCGAACGTAATGCAGTGTAAAAATTTTTATTCGGTTATCGGCGGGCTTGGCGGGCTAAATATTTTAGCAAGGCTCGAGCAGCTGGAATCTATTGTTTTTTTTGATTTAAACCCATATATGGCTAAAATTTGTGAGTTAATATTTGAAGTAATTAAAAATTGTGAAACCCGCGATGAATTTATTTCTCTGATATATTTGCGTGACTTTTCTTCAAAAAAATATTTCGTAACCAATCAGCATGAATATTATTCTAAACCCGTCGATCAAGCTTTATTGAATAAATTAAAAAGCAAAATAAAAAAGGACCTTTTTGACCTTTACATGAAGGCTTATTATCCTTATATTCTTGACCCCATGGTTCAAAAATATGACGGAATCAGCCTGCATTGCACTACTTTAAGGGTTTTTCATGAAGCGCCGCGTAACGGAGTTATGACGTATCCATTTTTAACCAGGGAAGAAATGGCTGCAAATAAAATGGTTAGCGTGAATTCTTTTTTCTTCGGCAAGGGTTGGCTTAAAAATGAAGAAAGATTTATTAAAGTTAAAAATCATCTTAAAAATAAGAACCTGTCGATAATTACGCGTTCTATTTATGAACTCGAATTCAAGCCCTTTTCAGGACTTTATGCATCTAACGTTTTTAACGGAGATGAAAAAGGATATCCGGAAACTGTTTATAAATTTGAATGGATGTTAATGTACGGTAAGAAATCCAATTATTTGGAGCTTGAATATAAATTACCCGGTTCACGGCTTATTAAGATAAGCAAGGTGTACGGCGAAGGCGAAAGCGACACCCACAAATCTTGTTGTGAACTCTTGAACGACCACTTCGATTTGGAAAATGAGCGTTTTTTAGAAGTCATATATCCTCATGTGTCAGAAGGCATGGTATTTGGTTTTCGCTTCTATAAGGGTTATACGCCGATAAATGTCGAAGAATTTGTTAATCTGAAAACGCCGGGCGGGAAAATGCCAAAAATTATTGGAATTCATATGCTTATGGGAAACCATTGCGATACCGCCATCTGGAAAAAGGCCGTTTTAAAGGCGTTTGAGTTTGGAGAAAAAATTTTTATTTTTGAGCACAGAAGAAATTGTACAGATTGGCCGGAATGGGATGTAGAAGCGGATTGGATAATGCCCGAGATAGAAATTGACAGATTTTTGCTTGAGTTATCGGACGGATGGAAAAAATACGGCGCCGCCAACAAATACGGCGAGGCCGATGATATTAGAAATATTTGCTGGATAATCAAAAAGAGATCTGAAGCGGCGAGTGATAAGTGATGGATAACTGTATAGCTCTTTTTTTTGCCGGCGATGTTTTTGCGGCTGGCGAGCCTCATGAAAAAGGTATTATAGGCGAAGAGCTTTTGAAAAAAATGAATAGCCACGATTTCAGGTCGTGTAATTTTGAAGCGCCCGTCAAAGCGGCTGGATCGGAGCCCGTATTAAAGGCGGGACCGGCGATTTTCCAGCGCGAATCTGTCGCAAAAGTCCTTGTGGATGCGGGGTTTGACTTATTTAATATCGCTAATAACCATATAATGGATTTTGGCGTAAAGTCTCTGGAAAATACGATTTCGATGTTTAAAAATGTTCATGTTATAGGTGCCGGGTTGAATTTTACCGAAGCCAATAAAAATGTCGTCAAAGAAATTAAAGGCGTTAAATTTTCGTTTCTGGCTTTCGCCGAATGGGGTTTCGGCGCTTCAACCGGTCCCGAGATGCCCGGTTTTGCATGGATTAACAGCCCGTGCGCCGACCAAATAATCGTTGACGCAAAACGAAACTGTGACTTTTTAATAGTCCAGGCGCATGCCGGCGTAGAAGAAATTGATCTTCCGCTTCCCGAATGGCGCCGGCGTTTTAAGAAATTGATCGAACTCGGCGCCGATGCGGTTATATGCCATCATCCTCACGTGCCGCAGGGGGTAGAAATTTATCGCGGGAAACCGATTTTTTATAGTCTGGGCAATTTTTATTTTGATTATAACGGTGCGGATAAGGCGGAGTTCTGGGATTATGGCTACTGCGTGAGCCTTAAATTTGAAAATGCACGTTATAAAGGATTTGAAATTATAGCGCACAGAAAAAAAGACGGTGTTGTAGAAGTATGCGCTGACGAAAAATTTTTAATTCGACTGTTAAAATTAAACGAAATGTTGTCGGAAAGCGTTTATGAGCAAAAGATGGATGAAATTGTTGAATGGCTTTGGCAAAACAGGTATTTAAAATTTTATAATGATTCTCTTGGAGTGAAAACCGATTTTACTTTTTTCGAAACCGTTAAGTTAATGATAAAAAAATTTATGGGTATCCCGGCTTACAAACAAGAAATTCAAGGGCCTTTGCTGTGCCATAATTTGGCTATCGAGTCTCATAGATGGGCGGTTCAAAGGTATTGCGCGCTCAAAGGAGGTTTTTTATACTAATGAAATTAGCCCCTATAGTGCTTTTTGTATATAACAGGCCCGATCATACCCGAAGAACGGTGGAAGCGCTTTTAAAAAACGAGTTTGCCGGCGAAAGCGAATTGATAGTTTTTTCCGACGGCCCTAAAAACGACAAAGCGAAAGATTCTGTTGGCGTTGTAAGAGAATATATAAAAAGCGTTAAAGGTTTTAAGAAAATAACAATAGCCGAGCGGGCTGAAAATTTTGGCCTTGCAAAATCTATAATTGCCGGGGTTACCGATGTCGTCGAAAAATACGGGCGCGTTATTGTAATGGAAGACGATATGGTAAGCTCGCCTTATTTTCTGCGTTATATGAACGAAGGACTTGAATTTTACGAAAACTGCGACCGCGTGGTCAGTATACACGGTTATATTTATCCAGTGGAAGGAAAACTCGACGAGACGTTTTTTTTAAAGGGCGCCGACTGCTGGGGCTGGGCCACCTGGAAAAGGGGCTGGAGCGTTTTTGAATCGGACGGAAAAAAACTTTTAAAAGAACTGCGCGAGCGAAATCTTACCGCTGAATTTGATTTTGACGGTTCATACGGTTTCACTCAGATGCTCGAGCATCAGATCGAGGGCGTTAATGATTCATGGGCTATAAGGTGGCATGCGTCGGCGTTTTTAAAAGATAAGCTGACGCTTTATCCCGGACGGTCTCTGATCGATAATATCGGCAACGATGCGAGCGGGACGCATTGCCAGGTAACCGGGGCATATAATATCACTAAAGTATCTCAAAATCCCGTTAAGATTGAAAAAATTGAAATGAAACCCGATGCGAAGGCGTTTGAAGCCATTAAAAACTATTATCTTTCAAAACACAGCCGTCCGTCACCCCCGCCCGCCGGAATTTATAAAAAAATTGAAGCTATCGCAAAGAAAATATGCGCTTTGATCAGGAAGGTGTTTTTACGTTAAAAAAGCACTGCCATAATTCTAAATTTGCCGATAAAGCCGTTGAACTGATGCACGGCGGGATTAACCAGCCTCTTGATATAACGATACTTAAAATATCAGGGGTAAATAAAAACAAGGGTTTAATTAAAGAAGTATGAATTTAAAAGGAATTATCAGACAATTGACGCCGCCTTTCCTGACTTCCGCTTACAGGCATTTTAGATACGGCCCGCCTGAGGCGATGTATGGTCATTTTGGCGATTACAGTTCCTGGCAGGCCGCTCTCGCCGATTCTGCGGGATATGACGGCGAAGCTATTTTTGAAAAAGTTTTCGAGGCTTTAATTCTTGTCAGAGATAAAAAAGCCGTTTATGAACGAGATTCGGTTTTGTTCGATAAAATTCAATATTCCTGGCCTTTGCTTTCTGCGCTTTTATGGATAGCGGCCCTAAAAGATTTGAAGTTGAATATTATCGATTTTGGCGGTTCACTCGGCAGCTCTTACTATCAAAATATAGGTATGTTGGGCGTCCTTAAAGAAGTAAAGTGGAATATTATTGAACAGCCGAAATTTGTCGAATGCGGTAAAAAACATTTCGAGAACGGCCAGTTGAAATTTTATTACGATTTGAATTCTTGCATGAAATCCGAAAAATCCGAAGTAATATTGCTTTCTTCGGTGATACAATATCTCGAGGATTCATACGCCTTGCTCGATGATATTGTAAAAAGGGATTTCGAGTTTATAATTATAGACAGGACGATATTTTTTGATGACGAAGACAGGATAACCGTTCAGCGGGTTCCGCCCTCTATATATGATGCGAGTTATCCCTGCCGTGTATTCAACAGGCAAAAATTTCTTAGATATTTTTCGGAAGGTTACGATTTAATCTATGATTTTGAGGCTTTAGGCGGAAATGTTTTCGTAGAAAGCACCGCCGCGCGTTATGAAGGTTATCTATTTCAAAAAAAAGTCCGGCAAAATAATTGAAAATTTATTCATGTTTAAGTTAAATTTTTTTGATTATAAACTAAAATTTTATCCATGCGTCAGGTGAAAATAAGTGTTAAATTTTTGTACCCTTTTTGATATTAATTATTTGTCCCGCGGTCTTGCTTTATATGAATCTCTGGAGCGAAACTGCGCAAGTTTTCATTTGTATATTTTTCCTTTCGACGATAAGGCGCTGGAAATTCTTTTGAGTTTGAATTTGAAACATGCTACTATAGTATCTTTAAAAGAATTTGAAGATGAAGAACTATTAAAATTAAAATCGGGGCGTACGCCGGTAGAATATTGCTGGACCTGCACTCCTTCGATCATTCTTTATTCTCTGGAAAAATTTAATCTCGATTTTTGTACATATCTGGACGCCGATACTTATTTTTTCTCAGATCCTCTGGCTTTGTTCGACGAGTTTAAAAGCGATATATCGATTATTATCACGCAGCATAGATATACTCCGAAATATGACGCCACTAAAGAGTCCGGAAAATATTGCGTGCAGTTTGTGACGATAAGAAACGACGGCGACGGTCTGAAGGCTCTTAAATGGTGGCGGCAGCAATGTAATGAGTGGTGTTATTTTCGATACGAGGAAGGGCGGCTGGGCGATCAGAAATATCTAGACGACTGGCTTACCCGGTTTAATGGAGTTCATGAACTGGCCCATCTCGGCGGCGGCCTTGCGCCCTGGAATGTACAGCAGTATGATATATTTCAAAAAGGCGCCGTGGTGGCCGGTATCGAGAAAACTTCCGGTCTGGAATTCAAAGCCGTTTTTTTCCATTTCCACGCTTTGAAATTTTACGATAACGGAACGGTTAAACTGAATAATGATCACGACACTTCTTTCAGCGTGAGAAAATTAATTTATAAGCCTTATATAACGCATATTATTGAAATATGCCGAAGGATAGGCGAAAAATGGCCCGGCGTCGACGTAAACGCCACTATAAAGGGCGGCGGCGGCGATTCCGCCTCGATTTTTGAAAGAATTAAAAACATCATAAGGCGTAAGAGATACGAGGCGTACAGCGTCTATAATATTGTCGAATTTGAAGGATTGTGGAGGTACATGTCATGGCACGTTTGATAAAGCTTAAAAGTAATTCTGATGTTCGCGGCAATCTGACGGTTATAGAAAAAATTCTGCCATTCGATATAAAACGAATTTTTTATATATACGGCGTTGAAAATCCTTCGATAAAACGCGGCGGGCATCGTCATAAAAATACCATACAGGCCCTGATTTCGGTTGCCGGAAGCTGCGTGGTCGATACGGACGACGGGCGTGAAAAAAAAACTTACTTGCTCGATTCTCCTGAGCAGTGTCTGATATTGGAACCTGAAGATTGGCATATTATGAAAGCTTTTACTAAAGATTGCGTCCTTTTGGTTCTGGCTTCAGAGTATTACAATCCCGAAGATTACGTGAGGGAGGAATATAAGTGATCGAATACGAGAATTTAGGCAAATCTAATGCCGTATTCTTCAAAGAATACGAGGAATCCTTTGCAAGAACGCTTCAAAGCGGATGGTATATACTTGGGAATAATGTGGATAATTTTGAACGGGAATTCGCCGATTATTGCGGCGTAAAGCATTGCCGCGGATTGGCTTCGGGACTCGATGCGCTTATTTTATCCCTCAGGGCGCTCGAGATCGAGCCCGGATGCGAAGTTATAGTGCCTTCAAATACTTATATCGCCACTATTATATCTATTATTCAAAACGGCTTGAAACCGGTTCTGGTAGAGCCTGATATCGCTACGTATAATATAGACCCTTCTAAAATCGAGGAAAATATTACCGCGAAAACCCGCGCAATAATGATTGTTCATCTCTATGGAAAGCCTTGCGATATGGCCTCGATTATGGATATTGCCCAAAAGCTCGGGCTTTATGTCATTGAAGACTGCGCGCAGTCTCACGGCGCTAAATTTCGAGGGAAGGTTACCGGAAGTTTCGGCGATTTTGGGGCGTTCAGTTTTTATCCCACTAAAAATCTTGGCGCTCTCGGCGATGCCGGGGCGGTTACGATGAATCAACTAAAATATGATACCGCTATAAAGCGCCTTAGAAATTACGGGTCGGATGTCAAATACTATAACGAAACGGTAGGTTTTAATTCAAGGCTCGGTGAAATGCTGGCGGGTTTTCTTTCAATAAAATTAAAAAAACTCGATGAAATAAATGAACACAAGCGCCGGCTTGCCTCTATTTATATGAAAGGCCTGAAGTCTGATTTTATTAAACCGCAGGTCCATCAGGATTATTATGACGTATATCATATTTTTAATATACGCCATGAAAAACGAGACGCGCTGCGCGAATATTTGTTAAAAAACGGGGTTAAAACCGAAATACATTATCCAGTGGCGCCTCACCGGCAGAAAGCCATGAAAGATTTTATCGATGAAAAACTTGGTTTTGAAATTTCGGAGCTCATACATTCGACGACTTTAAGCCTGCCTATATCTTTTTGCCATACCGATGAAGAGGTTTATAGAGTCATTGAAATAATGAATAAATTTTAATGGAGAAAATAATGAGAATATGCCCGATTTGCGGCGATAATCAGTCTGCGGTTAAATATAAAAATTGTCTTTACGATGATAGATATGGTTATAAGGGCTATTATTCATTGGTAAAATGCGGGCAATGCGGTCACGGTTGGCTTGACGCTAAATTCAAGCCGGAAGAAATTGAAGCTTTATATACTAATTTTTATCCGCGTTCGACTCTGAAACTCGATTCTTACAAGCCTTCTTCTAATGCCGATGGGTTTCTGGCCTGGCTGGACGGCAAGGCAAGCTCGACGCATTGTTATGTTCCGCCGAATGTGCGGGTGCTGGATATAGGCTGCGGGTTTTGCGAAACGCTCGGATATCATTCCGCCCGCGGTTGCGATGTTTATGGCGTGGAGGCGGATGCAAACGTACTTAATATTGCTGAAAAAAAAGGCTTTAAAGTTCATAACGGGCTTTTTGACCCGGAAGTATATCAGCATAATTTTTTTGATTTTATAACGCTCAATCAGGTTATAGAACACGCACAGGAACCGCTTCAAATGCTCGAGGGGATTTCTCGTATATTAAAAAAAGGCGGCTCTGTCGTTATAGGAACGACTAATTCTAATAGTTTTTTCGCAAGGATACTTGGGCGTTTCTGGCTTCACTGGCATGCGCCTTACCACCTGCAGCAATTTTCGGATAAGTCAATGTCGATTGCCGCATCGAAATGCGGATTGGAAATGGAAAGGTTTTTAACTTTGACTCATTCGGACTGGCTTTATTATCAGCAAATACATTTTTTTGTGAGACCGGTCGAAGGCGTTCCGGCGGCTTTCTGGAGTGAACAAGGCAAATGCGGATTCATCGCTAAAGTCGCCTTAAAATTACTTCCGTATTTTCACAAGACGCGAATAAATCATATAATTACCCGCCTGCTTGATTTTTTGGGATACGGTGATAGTTATTTATTTATTTTAAGAAAACTATGATTAACAAAAAAATACATATAATCCTTCCTGTTCATAACCGCAGGAGCGTAACCGAAAAATTCATAAATTGCCTGGCCGCGCAGACTTTTGAAAATTATCACCTGTTGCTCGTCGATGACGGTTCGACCGACGGCACGGCCGAAATGGTGTCTTCGAAAATCAAGAATCTGACGGTAATTCGCGGCGACGGTAATCTGTGGTGGGCCGGCGGTCTTCACAAGGGCTATTCATGGCTTAAAAATAACGGGGCGGCGGCGGACGATGCCGTTCTTCTGTGTAACGACGACGTCGTTTTCGAACCGGATTACCTTGAAACGGGGCTCGCGCTTCTTGAGCGGACTCCGGGGGCCATGCTGCTTTCATGCGTTTATAAGCTCGACGGAAAATTTCACGAAGCCGGAGTTATAGCCGATTTGAAGAATTTTTCGTTCCGGAGCGCCGCGGTCGGCGAAAAAATCAATTGCGCCACCACGCGAGGCCTTTTTTTTACCGTCGGGACTTTTCTTAAGGTCGGAGGTTTTTATCCAACTATTTTGCCGCACTATCTTTCTGACTTTGAATTTACCATAAGGGCTTTCAACCGGGGCTTTAAAATTCTGGCGGATGAAAAATTAAAGCTGCATATCGATATCGAGACGACGGGTTATTATAATTCAATCGATAACGACGGGTTCGTAAAATTTTTGAAGAAATTTTTCTCTAAAAAATATCCGGACAACCCGGTTTATAAAATTATATTTATCTTTCTGACGTGCCCGTTTCCGTGGAATTTAAAAAACGCTTTATTAATATCGTGGACCGCGTTCAAACATGTATTTTTTCATGTGAGGAAATTATTGAAATTAAAATAAACTAAAAATAAAGGATGAAATTTATGAAGTCATTGAGAATCCTTGTCACCGGCGGCGCCGGATTTATCGGAAGCCATCTTTGCGAAAAGCTTTTAAAAGAAGGACACGAAGTCGTGTGCCTGGATAATTTTTTTACCGGGCGAAAACAGAATGTCAGCCATCTTCTTGACGACAAAAAGTTCGAATTGATAAGGCACGACATCACCGAAGAAATAAGGCTTGAAGTCGACAGGATTTATAATCTGGCCTGCCCGGCTTCGCCCGTCCACTATCAGTACAACGCCATTAAAACGGTCAAAACCAATGTCATGGGCGCGCTCATCACGCTCGGGATAGCCAAAAGAGTGAAGGCGAGAATTCTTCAGGCCTCCACCAGCGAAGTTTATGGCGATCCGGCCGTGCACCCTCAGGTGGAAGGTTATTGGGGAAACGTCAATCCTATCGGGATCAGAAGCTGCTATGACGAAGGCAAACGCGTCGCCGAAACCTTATTCATGGATTATTACAGGCAGAATGGCGTCCAGATAAGGATAGTGCGTATATTTAACACTTACGGCCCGCGCATGCTCGAAAACGACGGTAGGGTCGTGTCTAATTTTATCGTTCAGGCGCTCAAAAACGAAGAAATCACTATTTACGGAAGCGGAGAGCAAACCCGAAGCTTCTGCTTTGTAAGCGACCTTCTCGAAGGCATGACGAGGATGATGGAAAACGAAGAAGGGTTTATCGGCCCGGTCAACCTTGGAAATCCTCAGGAATATACCATATTGCAGCTTGCCGAAATGATAGTCCGGCTCACGAATTCAAGCTCGAAAATAGCTTTCAAGCCGCTTCCGAAGGACGATCCGTGCAGAAGAAAGCCCGACATATCTCTGGCGCAGGAGAAGCTGGGCGGCTGGACGCCGAAAATAGACGTTAAAGACGGGCTGCTTAAAACTATCGAATATTTTGAAAATGAGTTAAAAAAATAACGTCAAGGCTCTTGATTCGCCGCTCTTTTTAAAGTTGGAGCGCGCTTTTTGCTTGACAATAAGTTTTTAAAGTAGTATATTAATGTCCGGGAATATTATTGAGGTGAAGCGATTGGATAACAAGGCATTCAGCGTTCCTATTCTTTTTCTTGTGTTCAACAGGCCCGACACTACTAAAACGGTTTTCGAAAAAATCAGAAAAATTAGACCCGCCAGGCTTTTTATTGCCGCGGACGGTCCGCGCGCGGGCCGTGAAGACGATGCGCAGAAATGCGCCGAAGTTAAACGCATCGTCGGCGGAGTGGATTGGCCGTGTGAAGTCACGACGCTTTTTCGCGAAAAGAACCTCGGGTGCAGGAAAGCGCTTAGCTCTGCAATTACCTGGTTTTTTGAACAGGTCGAAGAAGGTGTCATCCTTGAAGATGACTGTATGCCTGATATATCTTTTTTTGCATATGCCGGAGAGCTGCTTGAAAGATACAGAAATGACGAACGCATTGGCATGATATGTGGCACGAATCTCCAATTCGGAGCTCGCCCGCGGACCGATTTCAGTTATTACTTTTCCAGATACAATCATGTTTGGGGCTGGGCTGGATGGCGGAGAGTATGGCGAAATTACGACGTCGATATGAAAATGTGGAATGAAATTAAGTCGGGCGGCTGGCTGAATGATTTTATGGATAACGTAGCCCAGGTTAAATACTGGACTGGAGTGTTTGATGCCGTATCTCAAAATCAGATCAACACTTGGGATTATCAATTGTTTTTAACTTTCATTATGAATAATTACCTATCGATTATACCTAATGTGAATTTAATATCAAATATTGGGTATTCAAAGGATGCTACGCATACTTTTGACGAAAAAGACATCGTATCTAAAATGAAGACTGAATCGATTGAGTGCCCGTTGCGACATCCAAATTTTATCATTCGCGACAAAACGGCCGATGAGAGGGTTGAAAAAGTATTTTTCAGATCGCACGGGTTGATTGAACTGATAAAGCACAACGTGAAAACATCCATTAAAAAGGTACTAAAAATAAAAAAAAGATGAATTATAAGAGGGAGTATAAAATGATTTCAAAACTAAAAGAAAAGATTGACCTGATGCGATTTTTTTTGTGCGGTAAAGTACCATGGACTGCAGGTTATTGCTTATATAAAGCCAATATTATTTCTAGTGTGACCGCTTCAAAAACTCTCGATGTTTCGAAACTGCCGGAAGGCTTCGGATACAGAATCGATGAACGCGTAATTGAGTATCCGTGGTTTTTTTCACGTCTCGAAAGCACTGCCGGTAATTTATTGGACGCCGGATCGGTTCTTAATTTCGATTTTGCGCTATCCCATGAAAAGCTTAAAAACAAAAAAATTACTATAATGACGCTGGCTCCCGAGAAGAATTGCTTTCATCATCTTGGCGTTTCTTATGTTTTTGGCGATCTTAGAGAAACGCTTTTCAAGGATGAATCTTTTGATTTTATTGCGTCTCTTTCTACTATAGAACATATCGGTCTTGACAACAGCATGCTGTATGCGAAAGAGGCTGTTTATAAAGAATCCAGCCCTGAACTATACCTTAAGGCGGTCAAAGAATTCAAAAGGATCCTAAAAAAAGGCGGAAAAATATATATTACGGTTCCTTATGGCAAATACAAAAATTATGGATGGCAGCAAATTTTTACTCATACGATGATAGAAAAAGTCAGAGAAGCTTTTGAGCCTTCGTCATTTGTCGAGACTTATTTTCAATATTCGCCTTCAGGATGGATAAATTCAAACGCGGATGTCGCCAAAGATTGTGAGTACTTTAATATACACGAAGAAAAAAAATGTAGCGGCGATTTTGCCGCTGCTGCGCGAGCTGTTGCGTGTCTTGAAATGGCGAAATAATAATTAACTTAAAAATTTCAACAAAAATACATGATAAAATTATTAAAGTCTTTTATAGCACAGTCAATAAGAAATTTAATCGAAAATGCTGCAATGTCGGGTGTTGCTTCTAAAGCGCCAGGAACTCTTTTAATTGTAAAGCTCGACGGAATCGGCGATTATGTTCTTTTTAGAAATTTCATCGAAATATTGAGAAAAGATGAGCGTTATAAAGGTTATAAGTTTACGCTCTGCGCTTCGCTTGCGGTTAAAAGCCTTGCCTGCGAAACCGAAAGGGATACTATCGATGAGTTTATATGGGTCGACAACAAAAGGTTTTATTCGAATTATTTTTACAGGTTCCGGGTTTTAAGGGATATACTTCGTAAAGGATTTGAAATTGTAATACATCCGACATATTCCAGGGAGTATATCGCCGATAAAATCGTAAAGGCCTCCAAGGCGCCTGTGAGAATAGGCAACGCGGGTGATTCCGTTAATGTCGCGGCCGGTCTGAAAGCCGAATTCGACGGATATTACACCGGGCTTGTGAATACCGAATCCGACGGCCGCGTGATGAAATTCGAGTTTCACAGATATAAAATATTTTTTGAAACGCTTTTAAATAAAAAAATCGATATCGCCAGACCTTTTATAAACTTAGCCGGTGACGGATGCGTTTCGCGGTTCGTGCCGGACGCGGATAAACCTTATGCGGTCGTGTTCCCCGGGGCCATGCTGAGCGATAAGCGATGGAGCCACGAGTATTTCGCGGAAGTCTGCGATTTTCTTGCCGAAAAATATTCTTTAACGGTTCTGATAGCTGGAGCCAAATCGGACGAAGAATTCGCGTCTAAAATAATCGAAAAATCTAAAAGCGGCAAAGCGATTAATATCGCCGGAAAGACGAAACTCTTCGAGCTTGCCGCGCTGCTTGCGAAAGCCTCCGTTCTGGTTTCGAACGACACGTGCGCGGTGCACATAGGCGCGGCAGTCGATATGCCTGGAATAGTCTGCGTTTTCAAAGGGAACCATTTCGGCCGGTTTGTGCCTTATCCGCCAGAAGTTTTTAAAAACTTACACTGCGTTTTTCCGCAGGAGCTTGAAAAGAATATTAATAATTATGAATATTTGGAGCGTAAATATCTTTTCGGATCGGAGCTCGATATCAATTCGATTGCCGCGGATAAAGTAAAAAAAATGATCGCGGAAATAATGGGCCGAGCGGTAAAGTAAATAAATGAAATATTTTCTGCGCAATTATTATTTGATTTTATAAGCTTAATGTGATATCATAA
Organism: bacterium ADurb.Bin243; assembly: GCA_002069765.1. Taxonomy (GTDB): domain Bacteria; phylum Muiribacteriota; class UBA9980; order UBA9980; family UBA9980; genus UBA9980. Next base: position 1,033 of record MWBZ01000035.1, on the reverse strand, counting down.
ATTTACGCTAGTAAATTCAACGATAAAAGTTAAATAAAATATGCGGAGGTATTAAATGAAAGGCAATAAAAAATTACTCGAGACTTTAAATCATCTTCTGGCGGATGAATTGACCGCTATCAACCAGTATATGGTGCATTCCGAAATGTGCGACGACTGGGGTTACGAAAAACTCCACAAACATTTCGAAAAACGCGCTATCGACGAAATGAAGCATGCCGAAAAACTTATCGGCCGCATTATCTTTCTCGAAGGAACGCCCGTAGTCAGCGAGCTCAAAAAAATATATATCGGCTCCGACGTTACCAAGCAGTTCGCCAACGACCATAAGGCCGAAGAAGGCGCCATAAAGGCTTATAACGACGCTATCGTCCTCGCCGGCGAAGTCGGCGATTTCGCCACCCGCGAAATCCTCGAATCTATTTTGAACGACGAAGACCGCCATATCGACGATATCGAATCGCTTCAGAGCCAGATCGAACAGATGAGCCTGCCGATATTCCTTACCACTCAGGTCGGATAGAATATCATAATAACTTAATATATAAAAATAAAAAAGGAGAAAAGCCCGAAACTTTTCTCCTTTTTTATTTTTAAAATATTTTGCGGATGATGTTTATAACGAATATTGAATATATTTGGTCATCTGGCGAAGATGAAATGAGCCGCCGAAATTAAGGCCGCGGCCACAAGGAAGCCCAGCAGATAAGAAGATGTCGCGCCCGCCAGAAGGTAGCCGGCGATGCTTGCCGCTATGGCGCATACCACGTTAAGAAACTGCGTTTTAACGTGATAAACCGGCGTTATCTTGCAGGCGGCCGCCGTCATGACGCTTTTATCTGAATAAGGCACCAGGTGAGCCCCGGATATGGCGCCGGAAACTACCGCGCCGGAGAGAATCGGGATCAAAGACGCGCCGGCGTGTGTTACCGCCATCTGATACGCTACCGGCATCATTATGGCCATCGAGCTCCAGCTGAAGCCGGTGGCGATGGTTATAAGGCATGATGCGAAAAATATAATCGCAGGAAGC
>MWBZ01000034.1 GCA_002069765.1 bacterium ADurb.Bin243 | reverse complement strand
ATAAGAGGCGAATTTATTCGCGTCGCCGCCGGAAGCGATCGCGACCGCCTCGGTTTTATCGGCAAGGCTTATAAACTCGAATTTATACTTGTCAGGAGTTCTCATTTCATTTTTGTTGGCGTCGTAATAAAGCTTCATCGACATTTCATCGACTTCCGTCCTGGAAAAGACCTCTTCGTTCAGAAGCTTATCTATCATGAGTTTTTCCCGAGCCAGGTTCAGCTGCCTGGATATCTGAGAATCGCTGTCCATCCGTTTGGAACGCGCTATTTTGGCCAGCACCTTTCTTGCGATAACATCTTTTAAAAGCCGGGCGCGGTTTTCAGGCTTCGAAACGTCCACCTGGCTTTCCGCAAAAAGCGAATCCAGCTCGCTCAGGTAATCGGCCATAGTGATTTCCGTTTCTCCGATCCTTGCCACCACCACTGAATTTTCAACCGTGGAAGGCGCGGCGGCCGTTTTATTCTGCTGTTTGGCTTTTTCGGCCGCGTTTATGGCGTCGAGGTCGTTGGCGGCCTCAAGGCGGCGCCCGAGCCGGTCTTTACATTCAATTACGCGCCTTTCGATATCGTTTTTATATTTCGTGGCCGGAAACATAAAAAGTGCCTTTAAATAAAAAGCCATGGCTTTTTCATAATTTCCGATATGCTCGAAGTAAAGGTCGGCAAGGTATATGAGAGTGGATTCGACTTCTTCGGGCGCCACGAGATTATCGCCGAGGTATTTTTCTATATGCGCCGCGGCCTCTAAATAAAGCTTCTGCGCCGCGAGCTTGCCGGCGAATTCACGGGCGCCTTTTACTTTTAATTCGGCGCGCTCTTCGAGTTTATTTATCTGCGCGGCGTTATAAACGCACGCGGCAAGCACCGCTATTAAAGATATTACGATTATATTCTGCCTGAAATCAGTATCAGTTTTCACGAAATATTACCTCCGTCGGTTATAATAATAAAAAAGGCCGCTCCGAAAAAGCCTTTTTACCTGCCCGCCGCTTCGCGGCGCCTGAAAAATTCCATAATGGGCTTCTGTATGGAATGGCCGGTGGAAAGCTGCATGCAATCTACATTGCATTTTCTGAATATTCTTTTCAATTCTTCGCGTTTTTTGAGTTTCGCTTCGCCGAGGGCCGCGAGCGTTTTTTTATCGGAAGTGTCCACGCTCAGCGTTTCCCCGGTTTCGAGATCGTAAAGATCGACAAGCCCGACGTCTTCGGTGATTATATCCATGTCGTCGTTTAAAACTATCGATATGGTGTCGTGGCGGAGATTCGTGACCGAAAGCATCTTTTCGGCGCGGCCGTTCATGCAGTCGAAATCGGAAACCACGAACGCTATGCACCGGTGCTTTATGACGCGGTTCAAAAACGAAAGCGATTCGTAAATATTGGTTCGCCGGGAAACAGGCCTGAAAAAAAGAATTTCTCTTAAAAGCCTCAGCGCGTGAGTTTTGCCTTTTTTGGGCGGAATGAACTTTTCGACTTTGTCGGTAAACATCAAAAGGCCGACCGAATCGCCAGATGAAACCGCCGAAAGAGCTATCGTGGCGCAAAATTCAGCCGCGAGTTCCCGTTTGTTCTGGCCGAGCGACCCGAAAGCTGACGACGCCGAAACGTCTATGAGAAGCATTACCACAAGTTCCCGCTCTTCGCGGTATATCTTTACGTAAGGCCTGTTCATGCGCGCGGTGACTTTCCAGTCGATATTGCGGTAGTCGTCGCCGCGTATATACTGCCTTATGCCTTCGAACTCGAGGCCGCGGCCCTTGAACGCCGAGCGGAAATTGCCCGCAAACAAAGAATCTACGAGCTTTTTACTTTTTATTTCAATTTTTCTTATCTGCGAAATTAATTCTTTTGGTATCATATTTTTTAAGGAATTTCAACGTTATCGAGTATGGTTTTGATTATATCGTCGGTAGTGAGGTTTTCCGCTTCGGCTTCATAGGTGAGCATTATGCGGTGTCTCAAAACGTTATAAGCTATGGCCTTTATGTCTTCGGGCATGACGTATCCGCGGCGCCTTAAAAACGCATGGGCGCGCGAAGCCACCACCAGATAAAGCGATGCGCGCGGCGACGCTCCGAAGCGTATATATTCTTTTATGGATTTCATATTGAATCTTTCAGGCGAGCGCGTGGCGTTGATGAGATTAACTACGTAAGTTAAAATGTTATCGTCCACATAGATTTTATCTATCAGCTGCCTTGTGGATAAAAGCTCTTCGGGCGTGGTAACCGCGTCGATTTTTATATCGGCTTTTATATTTTTTTCTATGGCCATCTTTTTGATGATCTGTTTTTCGTCCTCGCCCGAAGGATAACCGATTACCACCTTAAACATGAAACGGTCCACCTGCGCTTCCGAAAGCGGATAAGTGCCTTCGGTCTCCACGGGATTCTGCGTGGCCATTACCAGAAAAGGCTCCGTGAGCTTGAACGTTTCTTTTTCGATAGTCACCTGGCGCTCTTCCATGGCTTCTAAAAGCGCGCTCTGGACCTTGGCCGGCGAGCGGTTTATTTCGTCTGCCAGCAGAAAATTAGTGAATATAGGGCCTTTGGACGTTTCAAAATCGCCGTTTTTCTGGTTATAAATGCGCGTGCCGATAAGATCGGCGGGCAGAAGATCGGGAGTGAACTGGATGCGCGCGAACCTGGTTTTAATGGCCGCGGAAAGAGTTTTGATGGCCATTGTTTTAGCGAGCCCGGGCATGCCTTCGAGCAGGATATGGCCGTTGGAGAAAAAGCTTATCAGAAGCGAATCTACAAGATGGTCCTGGCCTATTATCACCTTTCGTATTTCGGCGGTAATTTTTGAAGTCAGTTCGCTTTTCGCCCTGACCAGCTCTTGAATTTCTTTGATTTCACTGTTCATTGCCTAATTGCCACCTCTTTCAAATAAACGGCTTATATTGCTTAAATTTTTTATGACAGTTTCAATTTCAGCATCGCTAGGAGTGTGCCGGGCGTAATTTACCATATCGCAAAGCGATAGTATATCGCTGATTTCGGTTATCCGCGAGCTTAAGCGCGGCAGTTTTTCGGCGCGGCCGATAAATTCCTGATTGGTAAGTTCGCATAAACCGCAGCCGCCGTCCGCCTGAGCGCCCTGCTTTATAATTTTAGGAATTTGAACGAACATATTTTTGTAATCGCCGGCCTTTTTCATTGAAACGATATTTTGAAAAGCGGCGTTAAAATCGAGTTTTTCTTTTGCCTGACCCGGACGGCCGTTGTCGTCTTCGGAAGCGGCCCGCGAATTTTTGCCGGCGCCGGCTATGCCGGAAGCGTCGGAGTATTGGGTAATCCTCAATTTAGATTCGTCGTTTTTGGCGGACGCAGCCATGATTTTTTCTCTTTTTGCGCTCTGCCATATAACGAACCATATAAGTATGAAGGCGCATATTATTACAGCCGTGATTACGATAAGATGATTTGATATTATGCTGCGTTCAGCCTGGTCTTCTTTTTTAACGGCAGCTGGCGCGGGCGCGGGCTCTTCTTCGGCTTTTTCGGCGTTGACCTCGATTTCTATGGGTTCGGTCTGTACGGTGCGCTGAGCGCCGGAAGCGTCGGCATAAGAAAGCTCGAACCTGCCGATAGTCAGCTTGCCAGTTTTAAGCGGGCGCAGCGAGTAATTATAGCCGGCCTCAACCCTCTGCACTCCATTAATTATAGACACTTTATTGAACTGACGGCGCGCATCGACCTGAAAATCTTTAAAATCAGGTTCTTTTGGCTGAACGGCGATGCTGGCGTCCGAAGCTACGGTAACCGTGAGAGTGAGGCTTTCGCCTTCCATGACGCTAAGCTTATCGGTAGAAGCTTCGATTTTATACTCGCCATGCGCCGCCGGAACTTCGAAAACGAAAAGCGCCGGCAGTAAAAACAATACCAGAAAGAGCCAATAGCAAACACATTTGCGTTTAATCAGCATTTTTATCACTCTTTTCATTATAAAGTTAAATAAAGATGCGCCGTTTTTGTAAGCGTGCAATCAGAACTTATATAAATATTTATATCATACCCATTTCATAAAAGTCAATTTTTTTATTATAAAAATTTGATAAAAAAAAACATAAAATTATTTACACGGCTAAAAAAATTTGATATAATTAATATAGGTAGCGGTTGTATGACCGTTATGAGTTTTTTAAGTATTTAATAGCCCTCTCACGGCGTCAGGCGGTGTTTATAGTGAACGATTCAAAGAGGCCTTTTTATAAGGTTTACTTATTAGACGACGACCAATGCACTCTCGATCTGGTCGAAGCCATGCTGGACGCCGATCCCGATAACTTTTACGAGGTTTTAAAATTCACGAGCTCTCCTGAAGCGCTTAAGGCTATTTTTCTGGAGCCCCCCGATTTTTTAATTTTAGATGTCAATCTTCCAATAATAAACGGCTTTGAAATATGCCAGAAAGTCAAAGCTAATTGCAACTTAAGCGACATAACCATCATACTCATGACCGCTTATCATTCAAAATACGCCTGGTACGACGGACTTTTGCTCTACCGCGCCGATTCATATCTGCCCAAGCCGTTTTCGTGCGAAACTTTTATAAAACATATCCACGATATAATAAGCCTCAAGCAAAGGCACCTTCCAGGGCACACCAACACGATAATCGCGAAAGTAATTTAAATCTTTAACTCGCCGCCTTCCGTAACGTTTTTTATTCATCTAAATCGTTATATTTCCTTTGACATTCACTTATTTTTTTGATATCATAATCAGCATAATCCTGTGATATCGAGCTTTAAGCATTTACGGTATAAAGTTTAGCGGTGATAATTATGAAGGAAGATAAAAAAATATATAGGGTAATGCTCGTTGACGCCGATGATTGCAGCGCCAGGCTTATCGAAGCAATGCTCTTAAGCGACGAAGAGAGAAAATACGATATCAGGATTTTCTCCAATTCTCCCGGCGCGCTCAAAGAGGCCCGGGCTTCCATACCTGATTTTTTGATACTCGATATCAACATGCCTATCATGAACGGATTCGAGATCTGCCAGAACCTTAAATCAAGCCATGAAACCAAAGATATTTTAATTATGCTCATGACCGCGTACAATTCAAGTTTCGCACAGTACGACGGCCTGGTCACATATCGGGCCGACTGTTATATCGCCAAGCCGTTCAGCCGGGAAACCCTCGTCAGAAACATTGAAAACCTTCTGATGATCAAAGAAGGCCGTCTGCCTTTCAACCGCAACAATCTGATTTCAAATTTCATATAGATTTTTCAATTAGGGGTGGGATAATATAATGAAAAAATATATAAAAGAAAATTCAAAAAAACGTATCTTAACCAACATAACCAATGGGCGAAATAAAATGCGCCCATATTTTATTTTACCGGCGCTGCTTATGCTCTTTTTTTCCGCCCTGCCTTCATTGGCGGCCGAAGCTCCGGCGTGGACCTATCTCGTTTTTTTCAACGACTGCGGCCATGACGTTTCACGCGAAATAAACAGGCTTGAAAATATAAATCAGAACGATTTTATAAAAATAACCGCCATGCGTTTCAACGCGAAAGAAGGCTTAAAAACAGTTTACGGCATACGCCAGGACGCGGACGCCGGAAAAATTTCTTCGCCCGTTCTTTCCAGCTCAAAAATAACGGCATACGAAGACCCGGTCCGGGCATTTTCCGATTTCGCCGTCCAATACGGAGCCGGCATAAAAGACGGTTCCCTTATGATAACCGTTTACGACAGGGATATGGTCATAAACAATAAGATGGCTAAAAGTTTTAATCATTGGAACAACGTAAAAAATATGCGTTCGGCTTTCGAAAAAATAGTTCGCGCCGCGGGCCGCCCGATCGATATACTTCATTTCGACGCCAACAATTTTCAGTGCCTGGAATTGATATACGAGTTTTCCGATTTCGCGGTTAATATAATCGGTTCCGAAGAGCTGGTACCAGAATGCGGAACGCCTTACGACGCAATGTTAAACCCTGTAATAAGCCAGAAAATAACTGCGCCGCAACGTTTCAGCTTCCTTTTCGTGTCGGGCTGGCACGGCTTTTTTAAGCCGCTCGCCGGAAGCGGAATCAAAGCCACTCTTTCCGCGGTAAAAACAGCCGAACTATCTATGGTAAGCGAAAAAATGAATATAATGATAGACGCCCTGACATGCGCTCTTAACGAAAATAAGCACCGCGATATTTTCGTATCCAGCGTGGTAAAAAAAGTAAGGCGCTATCTCGACGGGCAGTTCATAGACGCTTTCGACCTCGGAAGGCTCATCAACGAAGAAATCCGCGATCAAAACACCGAAAAAAGCTCCCGCGAATTTCTGGCGTCGCTCACTAACGCCACTATAAAAAATTCGGCAATAGGCGATCTGGGCAAAATCCCAATAACATATAATTCCTTCGGCATGTCTTTATATATGCCGGTCCCCGCGCCTAAATTCGAAAGCTACGATTCGCTGGCCATCGTAAAGCAAACCGGCTGGAAGTCCTTCCTGGATTATTTCTACTCATTCTCGCTTCAAAGGACATGGTAATTGAAAATGGGCACGCATTCAAATAAACGCTATTTTCCGCAATTCACCTGCGCCGCTTTTTTAAAGGCGCTTGCGGCGCTGGCGTTTTTTTTGATTTTCTGGTATCGACCCGAAACGGCCGGGGCCGGAAACGAAAATTTTCTGCTCGATATTACAACCGTCAAAACCTCCGAATTTCCCAAAATCGATATAAGCCTTTATTTTAGAAACGCCGCCCGCGAATCGCAAAACGGTTTGTCTTCGGGCAGTTTCGTCCTCAACGAAAACCGCGTCCAGCAGAGTGTCAACGTAACTCAAATATCGCAAACCATAAGCGCGGCCTTAATTATAGATTCAAGCCTGGCCGGCGGAACGCACGGCGGGCTTTCTAAAAAAATAATAGAAACGGCGGCTGATTATCTCGAGGCTCTGGATAAAATGGCTATTTTCACTTTCTGCTCCGAAATGTGCGCGGTGAATTTTACCGGCGATAAAAGTCGGCTTGCGGGCGACGGCTCCGATAAGGCTATCGATTACGCGCGCACGCCCGAAGAGCTGATCGCTTTCGCGGCTGAAAAGCTATGCGGGCAGATGGGCAAAAAGCATATCGTTTACGTTACGGCCGCCTCGTGCTTTATCGACGAAGCCGTACTGGAAAATATAAAAGCCATAAACGAGTCCGACAGGCCGACTGTAAATTTCCTGAAAATCAACTTACCGAATGAAATCATCTCCAGGTGGGGCAGGTTCCAGCAGGATATTCCATGGGCTCCGGATAAGGAGGGAACCTACACCGCTGTCATCAACGTGACGAGCGACGAGGCCGAAACCGGAATAAGGTCGATCATGGATATAATTAAAAGCAACTACCGCCTGGATTACATTTCCACCCAGCCTTATTCCAACGGCCGCAAAAGGTCTTTAAACCTCAATGTGAGCTATCTCGATACCCTCACCAGCGCCGACACGGAATACACCGTCAACTTTAACCTGCCCGAGCTCGATTTCGGCGTAGGAAGCAACCCCGTTTTTTACCAGGAAATAGACCCGGCGGTCCTGGAACGCTCGGCTGAACTGGGGCTTACGCTGTCGGCAAACGTCAAATTCATAAACAACCGCGGGGCTTCGAAAGAAACCTTTGCGCACATCGGCTTCGGCGCATTCCGGGTAAACGGAAGGCCCGAAGAGTTAAGCCATTCTATACTCACTATAGATAATCTTTTCAACGTTTGCGCCGCCAGATATAAATTCAGCGGCTCACTGAGCGATCAGTATTTAAAATCTCTCCCGCTTTACAGGGACCAGAAAGAAAAATTAGAGCTCGACTATAAAGAAAAGCTTTTTATAAGGTCTTCCGCCGGCAACCGGGCCATAAAAAAAGCCGGCATTTATTGGTCGCCTTTCTTTCGTGAAGACAAATTTAATCAGTGGGTGCGCGTTTTCATATCGTTTATTCCCGAACGGCTTATAACCGACGGCTCGCTGCGCTACGCGATTTATTTATGCGGCAGCTCGGCCGATGCAAGCGAACGCGAAATAGCGTTCGACGGAGTGCAGCTGCAATACGGCCTTATACCGACTATATTCACCGAAAACAAGACCATTTACCTGGGGCCCGAAGACGTGAAAAAGCCTATGATACAGCCGCTGAATCCCAGAGTGGAATATCAGATGAAATAAGGCTTTTTTTAAGAAAAAAAGCCTTTTAAACAGCCTATTTTTGAAGCTTACGCGAGCCCTTCGAGAAGTTTTTGGTGATTGGCAGTTTCGTTCTGGAGCTTTTCAAAAAATATTTCGAACTCTTTTATGCTCGTTTTAAGAGCGCGAAAAAAGTTCTTTTCAATTAAAGATTTTTCAAGATCGGCCGCGTAAGATATTATAAAATCCTTTTTCAGCTTTCCTTCTTTTAACTGGCTTATTTTTTCTTTTACGTCTTCGACGACTATTTTAAGAACACTTATATGGAAATCGCCTTTAGACCATTTATCCGGATTTTCGATTACCGAACGTTTAATTTTTTCGAATATTGCCGCATGAATTTTTTCATGCCTGGCAAGCGTGTCGAAATTATGGGATTTTTCAGGAAAAATACGCGCGCATTCGCCGTAATATTCGGCGAATAAAAGTTCGTTTTCAATAAACAAATCAAGCAAAGCCGTCAAATCGTTTTTGGCCTGAACGCTCATAGCTAATTGCCGCCTTCCTTAAGTTTATTTATAATCAGCTGCCATCGGGGATAGAACCGGGACGCTTCTTTTAAAAGCATTACCGCTTCGGTTTCATGGTTTATCTGCATAAGAGCGTCGGCGAGGGCCGGATACATTTCGCCGAGAAATTTTTCGTCCGCCTGCAGCTTTCTGAATCCCGCAAACGCTTCGCCGATATTATCGTTTCTAATGTATTCATAGACTTCTTTTTCGGCCCCGCGCGATTCGAACATTTTCAAAAGCCTATCGCCGCAATGTTTTTTAGCCAGAGCAAGATCGCTGGTTTCGAGAGCCGCGTAAAATTTTTCGGAATCTTCGAGGCTGGCATATAATTTTGACACTTCAGCCAGCGAGCCGTGCTGCGAGCAGCCTATCATAATTTCATAAGCGTCCACGTCGGGGTTGAACGTGAGGCGGCATGAATATTTGCCGGAAGAAGGGCAGTCGGGAACAGTTTTTAAAAAAGCGCCGTCGCATAAAATTTTGAGTGCGCCGTCGCCCCGGAAACCTGCGGAAAAAGCGAAATCGGGCAGCGTGCGCTGATAATAAAAAAGCGAAGTCTCTAAAAAGGAGCAGTTTGCCATACAGCTTTTCTGCTGCGGCCCCATTACTTCATAAAGCCTTTCAAAAATATTTGCGATAAGGAAATTATCGCTTTTTATATTGTGCTGCATTATAAATTCCTGCGTCATTACGCCGCCAGATTGTTCTTCGAATTCAAGCACCACGCTTATCGTATCGCCCGGCGCTCCGTTTATATCTTTTATTTTGAGAGGTTTGCCTTTCAGGCCCTTAACTTCATCCAAAAAGTTTTTCGTCAGAAAAGGACCGTTAGGGGTTGCGCACTGTTTGAGCGCAAGCGCCATTTTACCGGCGCATATGTAATCGATAAATTTATCTATGCAGTCGCTGATTTTTGAAATCTGCGCGGCGGAAAGCGGAGGCGGCGCCTTTATCGCCGCGGCCGCCGACGTTTCAAGCGTATCGCCGGATAAATCCTCATTTCCGGCAAGCGCCGAAGAACCCGTATTGAAAAACAGCATGAAGAACGGCATTAAAATTACGAAGAATTTTATGATTTTTTTAGCAGTTGACTCCGTTGACAAAACAACCTCCTGAGCGATATTTCAGCATATAATTAACGATATCTTAACATAATTTTCAATTAAATTCAACACAAATATAAAATCACGGATAATTATACCGATACACATAAATGAATTTTGAACAAAATTAAAAATAAAAGTTGGGTGAATGTTTTAATGGATCCAGAAAGAGTCGTTAAGTTTATAAGAAGCAGAGTAATATTAATATTCATATTATCATTTTATTTTGCTCAGTCACATTATTCGCTTGCGCCTGCAAACGCGGGCGAGCTCGATGAAACTTTAAAAAAACTTCTGTCAACCCAGCAGAATAAACACAAAGAAGACGAAGTTCTTAATAAGCTGAAAAAAGACCCTCAGTCGATCGAAGAGCTTTTCTCTTCGAAGCAGGGAATTTTATCGAAAAGTTCGGTTTTCAAAAAAGCGAGCGCTTCGAAAAACGTTAAAAAAACAAAAAAGACCGCCGTAAAAAAAGCGGCTGTAAAAAAAGACGAAGAATCTCAGGAACCGGAATCTTTAGAGGATATCCTTACTGCGCAATCGCTTATCGTTCTTGACGAATCAACCGGCAAACTCGTTTACAGCAAAGACCCCTTCAAAAAAATGGCGCCGGCTTCTCTCACTAAAATTATGACCGCTATCGCTCTTCTGGATTCCAATAAAGATCTCAACGCAAAAGTGACCATAAAGCACGATATAATAATCAGAAGCGACGGCGTTGCGCTTGGATTGAAAGAAGGCGACCAGACGACTTTAATGGATCTGCTTTATATGGCGATGCTTTATTCGGCCAACGACGCGTGCGTGGCAATCGCCGAAGAAGTCAGCGGAAGCGTTTCAAAATTCGCTCAGTTAATGAACGAAAAAGCTAAAGAGATAGGCGCGCTAAATTCAAATTTCGTGAACCCCAACGGAATGCCCGACAGCAGGCATTATTCTACGGCCTATGACCTCGCAGTCCTTTCGAGCTACGCTATGAAAAATCCGATTTTCGCCAAAGTGGTCGGAACTAAAAAACGTTCCGTAAAACTACTCACCCATAAAGAAGTCACCGTCAAAACGGCGGCCGCTTCTTCTAAAAAATCCGGAAAATCTAAAACTAAAGCTAAAACTAAAATTGAAAAAGTCACCAAAATAGTCGAGGCGACCCGCACGATAAATCTTTCAAACCGACACAAGCTGCTCGGCAAAACCGAAGGCGTCAGAGGCATAAAGACCGGATACACGAAAGCCGCCGGAAGGTGCCTTGCAACGGCCTACTCCAGCAACGGCAAGAGCCTCATAATAGTCGTTCTCAAAGGCAAAGACGTAAACAGCGACACCATGGCGCTTATCGATTGCGACAAATATCTGAACGCGTCCAGTATAGCCGTTAAATCCAATGCGGAAAAACCGGCGGGCATTTCGGGCGGATCATTTCCCCAGCAAAAAAACGTTACGCTTTCAACGATAAGCATACGTTAAAAAAAATAAAAATATTTTCGGAAATACTATAAAGCGAATCCAAATTAAGACGAAATATAATATGTAAGTTGAAAAAATCTCTTAAATAGAAGACGAGAGATCTAACCGCAAGAAAACGAAGAGCCACTCCCTCTTCGTTTTTTTGTTTTTACCAGCTTATTTTTCGTGAGCATATTTTATTTACGGTTATTCTTTTTTCTTGAGATTTTTAAATATTTTTGTTATATTAATCTGAACATAAATTCAGCTCGAATTTGCTGCATAAAAATATACGGTCATAATTAAATGGGGGTGTGTTTATGAATAAGGCGGTTATAATGGCCGGCGGTTTCGGCACCAGGCTAAGGCCGATTACATGCACGACTATAAAACCGATGGTGCCCGTTATGAATAAGCCGATGATGACCCATATCGTCGAGCTTTTAAAACGGCACGGTCTAAAAGATATTTTATCGATATTATATTTCCAGCCGGAGCAGGTCACTTCATATTTCTCCGACGGCTCCTCGCTCGGAGTTAAAATGTCTTACGTCTCCGCCACCGAGGATTACGGCACCGCCGGCTCGGTCGGATTTTCACGCAAGCATCTTAAAGAGCCGTTCCTGGTTATCTCCGGCGACGTGCTCACCGATTTCGACCTGACGCGCGCGATCGAATATCATAAATCAAAAAAAGCCATGATCACCATAGTATTGACGCGCGTAGACAACCCTCTGCAGTACGGGGTCGTCATAACCGACCGCGACGGAAGGATCACCCGCTTTCTTGAAAAGCCGTCCTGGGGCGAGGTTTTTTCAGATACGGTAAACACCGGAATTTATATAATAGACCCTGAAGCGTTGAAATATATACCCGAAGGCAAAGACTTCGATTTTTCGAAAGACCTTTTCCCGCTTCTTCTCAAAAATAAAGAGCCGCTTTACGGCTATATAGCCGACGGCTATTGGAAGGATATCGGCGATCTGTCCGAATATCTCCTGGCGCACCGCGACGTGCTCGAAGGCCGGGTGGACGTTAACATCCCCGGCACGCGCATGAACGTGATCGGAAAAGACGTTATAACCGGCGAAAACACGGTTATCGAAGACCACGTCGAGCTCCGCGGCGGCGTAGTTGTGGGCAAAAACTGCCTTATAAAGCGCGGCGCTTCGATAGCCAATTCGATTATCGGCGACAACTGCATAATCGAAACCAACGCAAAAATATCCGGCAGCATAATCTGGAACGACTGCTATATCGGCCAGCACGTGGTAGTAAAAGAAAGCATCGTCGGAAAGCAGTGCCGCATCCTCAATAACGCCTATGTATCCGAAGGCGTCGTCATAGCGGACGAATGCCACATCGGCGAATCTTCCATGCTGAAGGCCAATATCAAAATATGGCCTCACAAAGTCGTCGATTCCGGTTCCACCCTTGCCACAAGCCTCGTCTGGGGCGAAAAATGGAATAAATACCTCTTCGGGGCCACCGGCATTTCCGGTCTCGGCAATATCGAAATAACTCCCGAGTTCGCTTCAAAAATAGGCGCCGCGTGCGGCGCGTTCTTCGGCAAGCAGGCGAACGTGGCCACCTCGCGCGATTCCCATAAAACCTCGCGCCTGATCAACCGCGCGCTGATATCCGGCATTCTCTCCTGCGGCTGCAACGTGCATGATCTTCAGGTGATGCCGCCTCCCGTGGCGCGCTACCAGCTTCCGGCCAACAACCATAAATGCTGCATTCACACGCGCAAATCTCCTTTAGACCCGAAGATGATCGAAATCAAATTTTACGATTCGAACGGAATGGCGCTTTCAGTTTCAAAACAGAAAGCCATCGAGCGGTTCTTCTTCAGGGAAGATTTCGCGCGCGCCGGCTGCGAAGAAACCGGCACCATACATTTCCCGCACCGCACCGTCGATATTTACTGCGAAGGCCTTCTCAAATTCATCAACGTCGAATCCATAAGGCAGACGCCGTTTAAAATAGTCATCGACTACGCCTACGGCGCCGCGTCGATCATCCTGCCGCAGCTTCTCGGGCAGCTCGGCGTCGAAGCCGTCTCGCTCAACGCTTTCATAGACGAAAAACGGCTCACGCAGGACCCGCAAATGTTTTCAACTTCACTGCGCCAGCTTTCAAATATAGTGCAGTCGCTCGGCGCCGATTTCGGAGTCATGTTCGACGCGAGCACGGAAAAGATACATCTGGTGGACGAAACCGGGCGTATCCTAACCGACGATATGCTTTTATCTATAATGTGCTATCTGGTCATGAAGACGGCGGCCGAAAAAACGGTCATAACCGTTCCCGTAACGGCTTCCAAGATAATCGAAGAAATGGCTTCGAAATTCGACTGTAAAGTGATACGCACCAAAACGACGCTCAGAAATATGATGGAAACCGCGCTCGCCGAAAAAGCCACGCTCGCCGGCGACGGAGTCGGCACTTACGGCTTCCCGATGTTCCAGCCCGCTTCAGACGGCATGGTGACGCTTTGCAAGCTGCTGGAAATGCTCGCCGTAGTAAAGAAACCGCTGTCGGATATAGTCAAAGAAATCCCGGCTTCGCGGCTTATCAAAGTGCAGCTGCCGTGCCCGTGGGAGTGCAAAGGCACCGTCATGCGCAACCTTATCGAATATACAAAAAATCTCAATATCGATTTGATCGACGGCGTAAAGGTTTACTACGACAACAAAGACTGGATCCTGATAATTCCCGATCCGGACAGGCCTTTCTTCCATTTATATGTAGAAACGGCCACGGAAGAAGCTTCCAACCGCCTGATAAAGCAGTATTCCGATAATATACGAAACTGGCAGACGGCCGCCGAACCCGAAGAAAAGTAAAAAAAATTAAACAGCTATCGCCTGACGGGCCGTTATACGGACGCCAGGCGATAAAATAACTAATATCGCTAAAGTTTTTAAATTTTAAAAAAAAATAAAAAAATCAGTTGAAATTTTATCGGCTTTATGATATAATAACTTCAACCAGCCAACTTAGCTCAGCTGGTAGAGCAGCGGTTTCGTAAACCGCAGGTCGCGGGTTCAAATCCCGTGGTTGGCTCTCACTAAAACCCTCGCGAATGCGGGGGTTTTTGGTTTTTGGGGAGACCGGCCGGAAAGGCCAGAAGTGGTTGCTGCTGACAATCTGCTGACAGTTATTTTGAACCCTTGTTTTCTGCATCGAATTCCTGATACTCTGAAAGGACCTTTCCTATTTCGTCCGCAGCCATCCGGTCCGAGCCTTCGAGCATGTGGCCGTATAAGTTTAGTGTCGTCGAGACGCTCTGGTGGCCCGTCCGAACACTGATTTCTTTCACAGGAACGCGGCTATTGGCCAGAATCGAAACGGACGTGTGCCGTAGTCCGTGAAAATTGATTTCCGACAGATTATGCCTTCGTTGAAACTTCAAAAACCACTTGCTTATTGATTCCGGGTGCATCGGCAATCCGTTCCACTGAACGAATAACCTGTCCGTGTCGTGCCAGAGGTCTAGTATCGTCTGACGTTCCTTTTGCTGATATTCGCGGAATATTTTTAACGCTCTGGCTACGGGTTCCGGCAACGTTATCACGCGCATGGAACTCTCGCTCTTAGGCTGTTTCGTGATAATACCAATGCATGGAATGTACTGGCTTGTGCGCCTTACGACGAGGCTCGGCTTTTCAAAGTCGATATCCTTCCATTCGAGGCCCATTATCTCTCCGAGTCTTAGTCCGCAGCCCACCGTCAGAATGATCGCAGCTTTATATTTCAACGGCTCCGTTTCCAGAGCCCGCACCAGTTTATAAATTTGAGCTTTGTTGAGGTAGCGCATCTCTTTACGCGGCACCCTTGGTGTGGGAACTCTAGTTGCAGGGTTGGACGGTAAGACCTGCCACTCAACTGCTTTCTGGAGGACGGCAGATAAAATCCTGTGGTTATGCAGGATAGAGCGCTGCGACAACTTTCCGGATTTGCCGTCGAGCCGTATTCCGTCCCGGCCGATTTTTTGATAAAACTTCATAAGGATCATCGGGGTTATCTGGTTAATTTTATACCCGCCCAGTAGCGGAATAATCCTCTGTTCAACGCGTTTTCTATACCCAAGAACGGTTTTGGGCGCAAGGTTCGGTTCGGCGTATTCGGTCAGCCACCGCATTATAAAGTCGGCGAATTTGATATTGCTGTTTACCTGGCGATCACCCGCGTCGATTTCGCTAATGTATTTTACCAATTCTTTTTCAGCGGCGCGTTTGCTTGTTGCTGTGATGGTTTTGCAATGCCGTATTCGTTTGCCGTTGCCGTCGTAACCGGCGGAGTAAATCAACTGCCATCTGTTGTTACCTCTGAATTGTATTGACCCTGCCATAAATCCTCCTTTTTGCATTTGAAATTAAACTTCGTTGATGGGCCCATACCACGATCGGCACGGACCCATTTCAACTTGCCTATGTATTATGCCGCCCTCGGAACCGTGCTCTGTTGCTCACGCTCGGTAATCCAGCGCAGGAGCGCCTCTTCACGAAACAACCTTTTCTTCCCTACTGAAATGAAAGGCACTTCGCCCCTTTTGCACATTTCGCATAACGACCAGTATGAGCAGCCGATGTATTGAGCAGCCTGCTTTGCCGTTATTGTGACCTTGACCTGGTTAACGACTGTTTCTAACATATTAGTTCCTCCTAATATATGAATTATTAGTCCGCGCAAGAATAACGCTACTTTTACTTATAACGATATTTTTCATAGAAGGCGTGCCATAAACGGCATACTCCTCGCGGCCCACAGTAATATTTTATGCCAGCGAAAAATCTTCGCAATTATTAGGTGGCAATATGCGCCGGCGAATGATAATATTTTTTTATTGGTTGTATGGAAAATAATTGCAGTTGTTATGTTTGTGGTGTTTTTTTACGGGCAAGCGATACCGAAACATGTATAATGCGAAATTACATGCAATTAGATATAATGGTGAAAAAAGCCGAAAATACTTATGCTTTTAAAAATGATCTTCTAAATCTTTATTTTCTTTATCGGCCCGGCACAAGAATGCAGGGATATGCAGCCTTTAAAAGCCTTTCACTATAAGAAATTTGAAATTTTAGATTTGTTTATGAGCCTGAATCGACAGTTTTGTAGTGTTTTGTTCATAAAAAAATTAAACGTTAAAGCACAAAAAATGCGTTTAACGTTTAAATTCTGAAAATATGAGGATAAATTCAATTTATACGAGGTTATCTTTATCGAGATTATTTTCTGTTGTGGAATCATCGTCCAGTCTTATATATCGTCCAACCTTCTTATCGACTGTTAAGTTTCCAAAAGAAACATCGTCTTTATTAAAATCTGCTTGACTATTTCGGGAAACGTCTTCAGTGGTCGGGACGTCCGATTTGCGAGTATTACGGCCTTTCTTAATTTTTCTAAAACCTGATTTGAGATTATTGCGGTCAAAATTTTGATAAATCCTCATCGAAAATACCACCCTGCCAAGGTATTCGTAGGTGGCGTTAGTGTTGCCTCCGCTTATGCTATTGCTTACCACCAGTCCTTTCATAAAAACATCGCAAGTTTCGATTTTTGGGCTTTCAGGAAAAAGATGAAGATTGACCCCAGTTTTTTGTAAACGCCCATTATCATTGAATTTTTTCAAAACAAGACTGTTATTAATCCGATGCCGCATAACTATTATGTCTTTATGAATAAATTTTCCGTCTAACAAAAAAATAATATAATCTGAACGCTGTAGGCCGAAATATTCCCTTTCGCGACGAGATAACTCACCAACCTTCAACGAAAACAACTTATCTTTTTCATAATCTTTTAAATAACACATGGGCGGCATAATTTCTTCGGAACTTTTTATATCATCTTCGATAATATTTAGACCTTCAGTTAAATTGCCGAGCACATGTACAGTATTTTCTTCATTTTGAAAAGTTGTTTTCACAGGATCGCCTTTGCCAGTTAAAAGCCACGTCATGTTTACATTCCATTTTTGTTGAAATCTGTATAATGTGAGTTTGCTTACGTTTTTAACACCGCTTTCGACATCGTTAAGTTCATTTAAACTCAACTCGGTTCCATCTATAAACTCTTCTGCATTAATCCCTTTAATTATTCTAAATTCTTTTATACGTTTGCCAACTCCAGCATAGTAATTTTCTGGAATTTTTGTGTCGAAATAATCTTTCGGTAAATTCATAAAGGTGCATATCTTTTCGATTGAAGCGTGATCGGGATTTTTTTGAGCCCCGCTTATATAATAATTTATTGTGTTCACATGTAATCCTGTGCCATTTGCTAGTTCTTTTTGTGTGATATTATTATCGCTTATCGCTATTTTTAACTTCTGGCCGAAATTCATAAAGCAGCCTCCTTAAACTTATTATTTTTACTTATATTATCATTATAGCACATCGTTCAAAAATAATCAAGTATTTTTTAAAATACTATTGACAAACAAATCACACTGTGATAAAATTAAAATAGAAAGCTTAATCACATTAAAAACAGGAGGCACTATGAAAAACCGAAAAAGACCCGTAACTACCAACGAAAACACGGAGAATAACCAAATTCTAAAATCGCTTGAGCCACTGGCGGAAAAGCCGGACGATGCAAGCATAATAAATAACCAAGCATCGGCCGTCCCGGATCAGACGTCACCTGGGACGGGTATCGGTTATATTGCAACTAAAATCACACCGGTTAATACCGCGATACTTGAAGAGATAGGCCACGATGACAAAGCCATAAAAAGAAGCAAAGAATTTATCGCACACATGATTGAAAGAACGACCGGCCTCTTTTATGATGACAACACTGATCCATTTGCAATCGTAAAAATAAATGGCCACGAAGAGTACCATCCAATAAAAGGGTTGACTTTTGAAGATATTCTCCGGTCCTGCTATTGGGAATTACACCACTCAAGCCTTCCGAACGATATTCTAAAACTTGTCCGCGACGATTTTGCCGCTAAAGCGAAGTATGATTCAAGTTCACTCGGCTTAGTAAGGCTTGACAATCGAATAACCGGCGACAATAAAAAAATAATTTATTCTATATGCGATCGCGAGTGGAAAGCCATTCAGATTACTCCGGACGGTTGGAATATAATACAGGAACCGGCACGATTCAGAAAATACCCTAAAATTCAGCGTGCCCAGGTCATGGCAGTATCAGGTGGTAACGTCAAAGATTTATTGGATTTCCTAACTATTCAGGACCCAGACCATCAAATATTGCTGCTGGTTTATATAATATATGCGTTTATTCCCCATGTTGCTAAACCTATACTATATATGAGTGGCCCTCAAGGGTCAGCAAAATCGACAAATTCCGAATTCATTAAAAAAATTGTAGATCCGACTTGCGTAGATCAGGTCAACTTATCTGTATCACTCCGTGATACGGCTCTTACGCTTTTTCAAAACTACGCTGTTGTTTTTGATAACCTGTCGAAGCTGACTCAGCGGCAAAACGACCTTCTCTGTCAGGCAGCAACTGGCGGCGGAATAATGAGACGTAAACTGCGAACCGACGAAGATGCAATAGTTTTCAGGTTAAAAGATTGCATAATAATGAACGGCATAGACTGCGTGGCTGCACGCGCAGACCTTCTGGACAGATCTATTCTTATTGAAACCCAACGTCTGGACGAAGAAAAGCGGATCCCCAAAAGCGAATTGGACGAGCATTTCCAAAGCAAACTGCCTGAAATTCTGGGAGCTATCTTTGATGCTCTTTCTCGTATGATGCGTTTATTACCGAATGTTCGGTTAAATAAATATCCACGTATGGCTGAGTTCGCTAGATACGGCTACGCCATAGCCGAGGCTATAAACATAGGCGGCGATAGATTTATTCGCGCCTACTATAAAAACATGGAGGAGCATAACCGTCAGGTGGTCGAGTCGAACGCTGTTTCAAATTGCCTTATGCAATTTATACGGCAGCAGATCGACTGCGAATGGTCTGGAATGATGAACGATTTACTTATCGGGCTGAATTCAATATACGTATCTATGGAGCATGATCCCAAAAATAAAAATTGGCCTGCAACGGCGTCACACCTTTCTCGGTTAATAAATCGAGTAAAAGTTAACATCGAAGGACTTGGCTTAAAGATTGATATAAAGCGAACATCTAAAGGCAGTCACATAGATATAAAATACGTTCCGCCTCAAATACCGTCATCGGCATCACTTTCGGAGTCGACCGAATCCTGTTTGGCCGACAGCCTTCCCGAAACGGACGAAGTAGCAAAGTCTTGCACCGCAGCCATGACGGCATGACGGCGATGTAGGCGAAAATAGATGTACAGCGTAACTGCTCGCAGTAAAAAACTATAAGGCATAGTTTCGAGGGGACGCATCGTTAAAGCAAAACTTACGAATTGAAAAGGATGGCCAAATGCAAGCACAAAGTAATTTCAACACAAACAACCCTGACCCCATGAACATTGTTTTTATTGGGAAGGCGACGAACAATCCGGTCGTTAAAATGATCAAAAAGCAGCAGGGCGGTGAAAAAGAACTGGTAGAGTTTGGCATTGCCGTCAGGAACAGGCAAAGCGGCGTGACTTTTATGTCATGCGTATCGACGGGGCTGCTTACAAACGCTGCCAAACAGATATGCAAGGGCTCTAAAGTATATGTATCTGGCCGATTCGAGACATCACGGTTCCAGGACAAATTCGGCACCGAAATGCAATCCAGCAAAGTTTTCACAACGGAAGTTGCCGTGCTCTACTCGCCTCTTCAAGAAAACTCTGGCGACGAAGATGAACTTACTGGTGAATCGACGGTTGACCCAACAGTGAATGCAACTAACAATGAGCGCGCTTCGAAGCGAATGACGGATACAGATATGGCTGAGCCGACTATTGAATAGTTAAGGTCGATCGCCGAGGAGTAAAAAAACTCCCGGCGATCATAAAAAGGAGCAAAAAATGAAAAATTTTATACCGGGAAATATAATTGAATTAACAGGCCAACTACCTCTTGGAGGATCGGAATATGGTATTTTCGAATCGAGCACTGGAGTTAAAATTGGGGCACACAAGTTTTTCGTGTCGGTTTTTGGCCCCGAGCACGAAGGAAATAGAAATTCCGATACGTTCACGTGCTTCTATTGCAAGTCACCAAAAGAACTTGGAATTTCCAGTGGAGATACCGTTCGTATTCATGGCGTTATCTGCCCAATCCCAGAAATTTATGGAAGTTTAGACGATATACCCGAGGCAAAAAAAATAACTCCCAAAATATTAGTAGATTCTATAAGCCTTGTCAAAAAGCACGAAACAGGGCAATTACCTGTGGGAGCCATAAATATATGGCCAATAGTCAAGCAGCACAGCAGTTAGTGAACCGAGGAGGAATACAGCCGGGGGGCCAACAAAATGGCCTCCCACATCTAAATTTTCCTGATAATAAGGAGTGTCAATGAAAGAGTTAAAAATCTTTTATATCAACGTTATAATTGCATATTTGCTTGACGCGGCTCGGATTAAAAAAGCTGACGGCAAGACCAAATACGCCGTCATGGATTTTCCGGAAAAGTTAACCTGCCCTAATGTTAATTTGATGAAGGCGTTAAATAAAGTGGACATAACGGAATGGGTAAAAGCATTACCAGACATCGAAAGCATTCCTGAAGAACTACCAGAAGTAAAAATAAACATCAAAAACTTCGAAGACGCCTTTATAGCCGGAAAAGAAGTCCGAGCGTTTGTAGCAATAGACGATACAGCCGAAATATGTAACCCTATAGTTATGCGAAATGGTTATTCCGGTCCTGCTCCGCCACCGTTCACGGAAAGAACCCACTATTTCAAAGGTAGCGGTGAAGATTTGAAAAATGCATGGATCGCAATATTGAAGCGGTTCAAAAAGATGCTTTCAAAAATTCGTTCAAGCATCGGCCAAACTGTGGTTGACGTGACAAAAATATCCAAAATTGCCCGCCACGCAATTCAATCCGGTATGACAATAATCAAACCGTTGTTTTCGAAAAAGTTCCGAGAATTGCCGCAAATGGCAAAAATCCTTCAGGCGGCAGCCGACAAACTTCAGAGGAAACTGACGTTAGCCGAAATTTTCGAGGTTTTGACGGCGGCCGGAGAATATTTGCATGGCAGCTATATCTGCCGCACCGTAGAAAACAAGACTATCCGCTTCAATTTCAAAAGTTACGTAGACCATATTTCTGCAAAAAAAATAATAAGCTCTTGCGCTGGCGACGAAGCCGAAATAATTGACGCCGGAATGAAAAGGATAAAATTAAATGCTTTAAGCCATAAAATCGCGCATATTATTCTCCATGAACTTTATATACAGAGAAAGTTCAACGGACTGGGCGTTGTCCTGACCAAGGCCAAGATGATCGAATACCTGGGTTACCATAGTGGTTCGACAGAGATCTACCGCGACATCGATGAGGCCATTGATGCTTTATACTTTCTGGAGTTCGTAATATATCACTATAAAGCCGGGGGTGAATCAAACCATAACAGGCAGATAAAAGAGGAACTCGGCCGCTTCATTACAGAAAAGAGCCAGGACAACAAAAAATACATCCTGAACATCAGCGCGAAGTTTATTGGCTGCATTGTCAACACTGGGAAAAAGGGGCCAGACTTATTCGTCGAAGGCTATTTCAGTTGGACTCCTATAATATTGAACGCTCTGCGGCACAGTTCTACGGCCGATTATTTACTTGCTCAACTGCTTATCAGTAGTAAAGGTAACGCCGCACTGAAAGTCCCAGGCATGAAAGTCATAGCGCATAAAACCGAAACGCTTATAAATATTCTTAAAATAGAATATAATCAGACGAGTAAGGCCATTGGTCAGCTCATTCAATCCATAAGTAATTTAGTAAACTCAGGCATCATTGCCAGGGTCGATCCCGATTTAAAGCGGCTCAGCCAAATCCAACCACGCAAATTGAAAGGCCAGACTATAAAAATATACGTAAAGCGCAACCTGAAGGACGTTATTTCGGATATGTTCCAGAACCCGAAAGCAAAATAAAAAAAGTTGTTTTTAAGTGCTAAAAAAACGATATTTTTTGTTTTCAGGTGATAAAATAAGAGAAAAAGTTGTTTTCGGGTGATAATAGTTATTTGAAAATTCAATACAGTAGCCAACTCACAAACGCTTATAAATATCTTAAAAGATATTTATAAGTAAAACCGTAGCGCCGTAAAACGGCTTACGGTTTTTTCAAAAAAAATAATAAAAAAAGGAGTATTGAAATGAACAGAAAACAATTGTTCAAAAACATCAAAAACGAACTCAAGTCGATCGACATCGCCGAGGTGGCAAGACGGCTTGACCTGTTCGAAACCTTGCACATCGATGAACACACACTACTCGGCAACTGCATTACCCGCCATGGTTCCGAACACGGGCGATGTTTCGGCCTGAAGCATGGCGGCAATTACTTCAACTGTTTCAGTTGCGGCGTCGGCGGCGACATATTCAAACTTGTTGAATTGGCAAGGAATGTTGAATTCAAGTCGGCAATGCAGTGGCTAATTGAAAATTTTCGACCGGAATTGTTGTCCGAATTCGATAAGTTTGACATCAAGCCGCCAAACTGCGATAATGGCAGCCGCTATACGGAAGCGGCTCTATACGAAGAAATAGTCGAGAATTTCAAACCGCAGCTTTATGAGCAACAGGGCCGGGAGGCACTGCGCTACCTTGTAGAAGAGCGGCATTACGATGCCGAAGCCCTGAGACGCACTGAATGGCTATATTTTCCGCCGACGGGCGAAATAAGGGAATATCTTCAGGACAGGCACAAAAATGATGGCGATATAATAAAATCGCGCATAAAGGAACTTCATCTGAATGGGTATTTCGGCGACAACTTCAGGCTGGCATTTCCCTATCGTGACCGCTGGGGGCGGATAACTGGTTTTATAAAAAGGGCAATTTGCTCTCGCGGAGCAGATTTGACAACGCATGATGGTAAAGAGCACACCGGCGTGAGATGGGATAGCACAAGCGGTCTCGAAAAAACAGACCTGTTCAACCTTCATAATTGCCGCAGACAAAATTCAATCATCGTCGTCGAAGGCTATCCAGATGCGATATATCTTACCGCTTGCGGAATTCCGAACATTGTCGCTGTAGGTCAGGGAAACCTTTCTGAGAAGCACCTCGAAGGAATTCGATCATACTCAATAAATCGAGCGATAATTTGCTTCGATAACGACAAGCCCAAGGAGGATGGAATTATCACGGGAGTCGCAAATGCAGATAAAGCCGTGGGACTGCTGATGGAAAAATCAGACGTCGAAGTTTTTGTCATCGACCCGCGAAAAATGAGATCGCTATCAAAACCTGAAAGGCATGTAAAGGACCCCGATGAATACTTCGTCGAAAACGGGCTCAATGCGCTTCGAAGTTTTTTCGCGAATGAGCCGGAAAGCGCGGCAAAATGGCAGGCAAAGCGGTTAGCTGAAAAACACAACCTCACGAACGATATTCAAAAATCAGAATACTGGGCCGAGACGGCAAAATGCTACGCGGGAATAAACACGATCAATTTCAGGTATGGTGAGGATTTTATTGCAGCCACCGTCGAAGCGAGTGGTTATAGCCGTGAGACTGTAGCTACCGAACTCGAAACGCATCGTGAACGAAAGATCGTCGCTGACATGAACAAAGATATCGAAAACACCCTTATCCAAGGGCTAGACGACAGGGACATCGATAAAATTGAGGCCGGACTGAAAGAAATACGAGCGAAATACTCGGCCGATCAGGTTGAACACAGCCTTGATTACAACTTCGACAGCCTTTTGAACGAGGCGCTCTGCGAAAACATAACCGGCTTGAAAACCGGCTTTGAGTGCTTCGATGGCACAGAAGAAATGGAAAAGTTCAGGATAAAAGAGGGTGGAGTGACTATAGTCGCCGGCAACTCTGGCGTCGGCAAAACAACGCTCATGCTCAACATTTTTCTCAACATGATCGAAGAGTATCCGGATAAAACCTTTATCTTTTTCACGCTGGAAGAATCGGCCAAGGCGCTGCAATTCAAGATGATCAACAGGAAAGCGCAGATCACGCTGAATCAGAACAGCAACACGCGCGCCATAATAAAACACATGAAGGAAACGCCGCGCGAGCAATGGAACTGTGGAATAAAGGCAGCGGTGGAGACGCTTCGATGCCAGGCTAGCAGCAACAGGTTCAAAATAATCGATGAAAACTATGACGTCAATGATCTCGTAGCGGCTATAACCAGGCTTCGCCAACGGTATAACATCGGCGCCATATTTATCGATTACATACAGAAACTTCAAATCAACAGTAAGGCCGTTCCAGGACAATCTAAATCTCAGATGTCAAGAGAATTTGCTACGAATCAACTGCGTCTTCAAAAAATATCTGAAATCGTGCGCAACCACACGCAACAAATGGATGTAGCCGTGATTATGGGATCACAATTGAACAAGGAAGGCCAGATACGAGAGGCAATGGACATATTCCACGACGCCAACCTCGTGCTGACGATAAGCGAAGTCACCCGTAAGGAACTTGAAGATTTGACCGGCCGGGGCCTTTACGAACCCAGGAAAAATAAGGCGCGTTACATTGACGTAAACGCCAATTCAGGAAAGAGGACCAAGGCGAAAAAGAACCCCGAAGACGATTTGGTAGTTCTGGACCGAAGACTTTTGACTATTGAGAAAGGCCGCGACATTGGAGCACACGAAAAAATGCTGCTCCATTTTACCGGTCACATACTAAAACTCAGTGACAGGCCGGAGCGAGGTCAAAACGCCGACATTGATGTTAACGATCTTTTGGCCATAGAATAGACTGTGACGGCAGCATTGACGGTGAAATATTAACGCCTGTATTTTATCTGCCTGTCCACAACAAAGTAATAGTGGACATTCTGACGACAATGATGGCGATGACGGCGATTTATAAAAATAGAATCAAAAATTAACTAGAATATTCGAATGTTATTGCAAAGTAACGTTGCCAATAATAGAATTTGCGGCTATAATAAACCGAGGTGATGATAAATGTTATTTAGTATTCCGCGGATGAAGATTTCGAGTACAGGCCGCGACGAACGCGACGTCATAAGAAGCCGTAAGGTCTATGTTGACCGAAATCGGCTACTGACGGCCAGCCTTCTTCCTGCCCTGACCGGAAATCTCGTGGCATCTAACGTCAGCGGCACGACCAGCCTGTTCAAGACACTGACTGCGATACTGGCCGGAGCGTACGGTGGCTACAGGGTTGGCGATTGGACGAAAGAAATGGCCTTCCATCCAGGGATTCCGTCCGCGCCTCTTGTATGGCTCGGAACGGTTGCTGCCGGGAGCGCCGGTACAGGGTACATGGCCAGAAGGGCACTGGATTTGATGAAGCGTAAAAAGAAGCGCGACCGATAGGAAAAAGCGCGCTTGCGCGCGCACGATAGCCGCCGGCAGTTATTTGCTGTCTTTGGCGGGCGTTTCGTTTTTAGGCTTATCGCTGAAGCGCGATGACTCCTCGTAGTAGTTGAGCCCGAGGACGCTCTTTTTCGAATTGAAATTATTTTCGTCGGCATGGATTTCGTTTGACGTTACAAATGACTTTGATGACCCGGAATAACTCTGATTCCTGTCTTTGCAAGTGTTCATTAGAGTAATGTCTTCCATAGCAATCCCTCCTGAAATATAATTTGATTCTATCGACTTATACCAGATTATAGTTGTGACGAGTGGTCGGTAAAAACCGGCCTTTATGGCCGGGAGTGGGAAAAACCTATAACATCAAATTTTCTTCGATTTCGCCTGTTCTATTATAAATTTCAGGGCTTTTTTGATAAGGTTCAGTAATACCGGATTCATCAGTTCCCTCCAATAATCATAAGATTTTTTACGGTTTCTCCGTTAGACTCAATGACTGAGCCTAATCGGTTACGAAAACGTATCGGTCGTCGGTGATCTTTGCGTTTTTGATTTTTATTTCGATTATCTTGAATATGAACGCAACTATGTGCTTGCATCTGCGGCAGAGTCTTTCCTGAAGAAATTTATACCCGCGAATGCGTTCGTCAATTCGATCTAACTCACTGCTTCCGCAGGCAGGGCAGCGCAAGCAGTCTGATTTGGACATATTTTTACCTCCGCTTCATTTGAAATTTCAAATATGGCCATCATTTTCTTCACGGCAGCGTCGATCCTGGCTAAAGATTTTCTGATAGTCTTGCCGTCGCCATTCCAGCTGGCAATATAGAATTGCGATGGTATGTCGATGCCAAGATTCGCGCCTATAACGAATGCACATGACTCGGCTTCCAGTTCCTCAACTGAGCGTTCATTGAAATTACCGGCATTCAGATGTCCGAGGCAGTAGTGGGCCGTTTCATGAAGAAGAGTGCAATATCTGGCCTCGACGGTATTATTGATATTGAGCGTAATAACGTTACCGCTGATATGCCCACCTTCGCACTCTCTCAATGGGGCAGATAGCACGCGCAGTCCGGCAGCCTCAACTTGACGAATCAATTCTTCAAATCCGGTATGTGCTGCCGAAATGGTAGTGCGACGATGAAGGGCATCTTCGTTTGCCGATAATTTTTCCGTCTGGCTTACGTCGAACACCGCTCTTATTCCGAACCCTACTACTTTTTTCTCATGCCACTCGTTTTCTTCGGCATTTTTACTTTGCTGAGCGGCTTTCTTTTTTGCCATAAACGGGACAAGAATGTTGAGCGCTTTCGCCCCTCGCTTTACGTGGTAACCCCATTTATTCCATATCGTAAATGGCGCCAGCCAGAGGGTTGAAAAGATGTCCAGATCGAATAAACGCCCATGTTGCCGACAAAGTTGGATTCCGGCGAGGAACATATTATTGAAAGAGTAACTATGGTGATATTTTATTCTTGCGGCAAATAGTTTCATTAGTTCGTCTCGGTCGATC
This sequence comes from bacterium ADurb.Bin243, assembly GCA_002069765.1. Taxonomy (GTDB): domain Bacteria; phylum Muiribacteriota; class UBA9980; order UBA9980; family UBA9980; genus UBA9980. Next base: position 7,740 of record MWBZ01000034.1, on the reverse strand, counting down.
TTAGCCAGCCGTTCCTCAAGCAATTTCAGTAAATCCGTAACCCTCGTATCCATATCCATCACCATCCTCGATGTAGTCGTCATCCTTTTCTAATTCGTTTCTTTCGTTTATAAATAGTAAAGGCGAAGCCCGCCTTCGGACCTCGCCTTTGCTTTTGCCTGTATTCGTTTATACTTTATCCGGCCTTACGTTCGAGAAGATCCGTAAGCTCCTGATACAACCGGATTTTCTGATCCTCGGTTGCCATTATGAAATTGGTGCCGAGCCTATCGCGTATCGCACCGCTGGCATCGGCATTCGTGGCGTTTGATGAAAGAAGCCCGGCAGCCTTCATCATATCTGCAAGGTCGGACATTTTTATCTTTTCCTTCAATGATTTCACCGCCTTTCCTATCTGAATTATTTTTCCGTCGGCCGATTCTGAGTTCGTTATCTTGTTGAGCGATGGCGCCTGGCTCTCGGATATCGCTATCTGAATTATTTTTTCACATGCCTCGCGTTCTTTTTCTGATTTTATCTTTCCGTTCCTGAAGCTGATTGAAGGACTTAGATAATACTTATTATCGCTATCTATCGGCAGGACATCAACGCCATGATCAGCCATCCAGGCTTTTACACGTTCTTTTATTTTTTCAACCATGGCTTCAGCGGCGAATATCCTCCGAGCGGCCTCGATGACCTCGCTGAGCGACTCCATTTTTACAATAGAGAAGTTAGCCGCCACTTCGCAGCGCTCGGAGAAAGCACAACGGCTGCAGTGCGGGCCAGGGCACGGCTTGAAATCCTGATCATCTGAAATGGTGTCGATGATTCGAGCGACTTCGCCCGAAAAGGCATTCAGGTCACCTAAGAAATACGAGTGTGGTTCGTAATAGTCCGGTCCGGTAAAGAAGAAATACCCGTGACAGACTTCGACCTCCGGGTAAAGTTCTCTGACCGCCAACGAGTAGATTTTCAATTGAAGATCTTCGTTGTAACCGGGATAGCCTTTCCAGTCAACGATAACAGCCTGATTTCCATGAATCGAAAAGGCATCTATTTTACCTATGACCCTGTTGGTAATAAAGTCGAGTTCGAACTCGCGCTCCACGGCTGTTGGACTTTTCAAGATATGGCGGCAGAAGTTTTTGAGACGGTCACCAAACCCGGATTGGTCGATGGTTGCTTCCAACAGGCGGCTGGCGATCTCTGCATGACGTTTGTTTCCTTCGATGGCGGGCTCGGTCGGCAGAGATTTTTTTTCGGTCATATATAACCTGAACTGCGCCGGGCAAGCAATATATTTACTTAGACTGGAATAAGAAAGATGGTCGTATCTGTTCATGCGGCCCTCCGTTCCTGCGTCCCAGAAAGGTGTTGCAGTATATCTTCCTGTTTTCCGTCGAAGCGCTGCCATAATTCCAGTATGCGGCGCGTTGTTATTTGCTTTTGATTGAAACACATTTTCAGCTCGGCCGTGAGCGATTTAGCAATATCCTGTATGGTGAATGTTTTTTGCGGTGTTGCGTTAGTCGCGTTTGTTATTTGAGATTTAGTTTGAGATGTTTCCGATTGAGTAAAAACTTCCGAGATTTTTGTTTGCGGTTTTTGCATTTCAGGCTCCTGATTGAGCCAGGCAACAAGTATTTTTCCCGTCTGGTCGGACGGTACGAAATACTTTCCGTCGAAAAGGTTCGTTCTATCTTTGCTCGCCACGGCCACATGTTCCTGAGACAGTTCAATGAAGATTGTAAACTCATATTCGACCCCCTCGCGCTGAACGGGCGCTAACCCGACTTTTCTGACTATGTTTCGCTGGCCGTTATTTTCGACGACGTAGTCCTGCTTTGCCCTCATAGTTGTTATGATGTGGCATTTAGAGCCTGTTATCGTGTCGATAAGTTTGTTCTGAATGGGTGTGATTTCTTTCCAGGCCGTGAAGGAGTTGCCGCCTTTATTGGACTTCTGAATTGCATCGTGGATATCCAACAAGCCCCCGCTTCCGGCCCAGGCGTGAGAAAGCGAGTCGATTATGATTATCGAATATTCTAATTTTTCGGCTAAAGTTATCGCCTCGATATATTTTTCCGGCGAGTAAGGTGGTTCGATTTTTACTACGTCGAAGTCAAATGTACCGGCGTATAACGATGCCGACCCGCGCTCTGTGTCGATGACGGCGATTCTGCCGCCGATGCCCTTCGCTAGCTGAAGAGCTGAATAGGTTTTTCCCGACCCCGCCGCGCCGGAAAGTGCGATCCTCAGCTTGCTCTGGTTCTTTACTGCTTTTGTAAACTCCATAAAAATCACCTCTGAAAATAAAATTTTATTTTGTATGCGAATACAAATACTTATAACACTTTAAAAAAAGCTGCGGGAAACCGTTGGCTGAATTCAAAATTACGATTACAATAAGTTAGACTAAAAAAGGAGAGGATATCCATGATAAAAACAATCGAAATCTACAGTACTAAAAACCTGGCCAGAGCAATCGAAACTTGCTTTCCAGATAAAAATTCAAGATATGATCGTTGCCAGCACAGCACTCTCGATGGCGAAAGTCTCGGCAGACGAGATTGTTTTGAAGAAAAACTTCCCGGTGGCGGCAGCCGCATAATACGACCCAGTTATGACAAAACAGGCCGATTGACGCGCGAACTTGAAATAATGCGGGATAAATTCGGCAACAAGGCTGAAAAAATAATGATAATGCCAGATGGCACCATCAACATAGATTACACAAGAATTTCGTTATACAAAAGCCGTAACAAGCCTTTGATCCAAATTTATTATAAGCCGGACGGCCGCCCCGCTAAAATGGCTCGGTTCAACTACTTGAAAAACGGCCGTGAAGAAAGCCGCGAATATTATGAGTATAACGATGATTCAACAATTCGTTATACCAAAAGCCATAAGGACGGCAAACGAAAAATTTTGTTTGATGCAAACGGTGTTGCGTTGAAGGATGAGTTCGAAAAAAGGACTTTCCGTAAAATCGATAAGAGCCAGTTTTCGGAGCCGCAAGCCGAAATATTCAGGAGAAGCCAAGACGTAAGGTCACTTACAGATTATTTGAAGGATAGGCGTAATAAGCATGGCAGAATATAAACTGATCACAAAAGCAGTGCTAAAAATTCCCAAATAATTCTTGACAATATTTCAATATTATGTTTATAATAAAGTTAATATTTATGGTAAAAATGTTTTTCCGTGTCGGAAATTTTGGTGCTTTTGAAAACATACAGATTTTTGAAGTCTATAATTTTTCAACAGTGATAGTCTAATGAATATAGTATATTCAAAATCTTTTATTTGGGCGACAACAAAAATTATTAGACTTGTCGAACACAAAGGCTGTTGACGATTAATAAGCATAAAACACCTCTTCTGACATTTTTCGGGAGAGGTTTTTGTTTTTTTTGATTTATTATACCATCGAATTGTTCGAATTTAAAGAAAAAATATCGGAGAAGTCTGAAGGGGAGAATTGACGGATTATGAAATGCCCAAAATGCGACGGCGACAACCAGGATAAAGCAAAATTTTGCAATAAATGCGGCGTTCAGATACAACCTATTGATGACTCGAAACAAGACCAATTTCAACTTGTTACTAGGCTGATAATGGAAAATAAAACTGATGAGTTAAGGCAAATTCTTGATAGCGGTTGTTATAATGTAAATTCAAAAGATGTTAATGGCGCTACCGTAATCTGTAATGCAATTCATTATAAAAATGTCGATGCCTTCGAGCTGTTAGTTCGGCACGGAGCCGACGTAAATATCAAAACTAATCATGGAATTACTCCGCTTATGGTTGCCGCCTCTGCTGGAAATTTAACATTTGTCGAACTGCTGGTGAAACTCAACGTAAATGTCTTCGATAAAGATCATCGAGGAAAAATGGCCGCTGATTATGCCACAGAAAGAAATTTCGCTCATATCGCCGAATATCTTGCGAATTTATCAAATAATTCAACACCGACCAGCGGTAATCGCTTTCAAACCAAAAGTTATATATTCAAATTCAAAAGAATGCTTATTGCAATTATTACTGGTTTTGCAATAATATTAGGTGGAATATATGCGGTTCAAAACTATGATTGGGCCTTTAACGCATCTAAAGCATTAGGAATCGACAAAATTTTTTCGCTGATTGTATCGATCGTGTCTGGTGGGAAAGCCAATCTGAACACAGAATCAATATTTACGAGAGTTAGACCAGGTGATACAGATGTGAACTATAACGTAAATAACTCAACTAATAATATAGATAACCCTTCAAATAATACTAATAATTTGACTGTACCAGAGAATGTTCCATCAAAAACAAAATCTAACATAACATCCGTTATTTCGAAAGTTGATACTAAAACCTTCAACGAATTCAAAAATATTAAATCTAATTTTGACAATGGTAACGTAGACGAAGCTTATAAAGTTATATGCGAAATAAATAAATATGCAACCACTGAAAATTCAGTAAAATTATCTGTATTGCTTGAAGATTTGATAAATAAAAAAAAGGAAATCGAGGAGTGGAAACGCAGTATTAGCGATAACGAAAACAAAATAAGTACCGTTAGGACTGTTAATCAGGCAGTAGGCAAGGATCTGCCACCATTAGGAAAAATCGGGAAATTGAGCGCTTACATAGTTGCTAAAATAAATCCTAATGTTTATGAAATTGCAAAACCAATATTTTATCCACTTGGCTCTTATGATTGGATTGGACCTTCATCTAGGCATGCTGTTTTGAAAACAACTACAGTATCATTTGAATCCGAAGGAAAGTTTAGTTTAAACGTTGTCGATGAAGGATACACAACCATCACAACGACGAACAATTTTACTCAACAATGGGTGCTATATCGTGAAGCAGAAAATTGGGAAATAGAAGATATTGAAAGGGAAATTGAATCTAACAAAGAAAATAAAAATTTGATTTCAGAATTAAAAGACAAAGTTGAAAAATCGCAACCAGAGATAAGTAATGCCGAAAATAAATTAAATGACTTTATAAAATCTATCGATATCAACAAAGAATTATTTTTGATTATGTTATCAATAAAGGATTTGAAACAATTACAAGTAATTTTTGATTCCGGTTTTGAAATTGATTTAAAAGATACTAATCAAAAAACCTTACTTTTACATGCAATTCAGAAAAATTGTACAGAATTATGCAAAATTTTGATAAGCAAAAATGCTAATATTAACTTGACATACTCTGATGGAGTAACACTGCTAATGAAATGTTCTGCCAATAATAATCTTGAATTAACTAAGTTGCTATTTGAAAAAAAAGTTGATGTTAATGCCAAAAACAATACAGGCAGAACAGCACTTTTTTATGCCATAAATCGCGGATATTTAGAATTAACAAAATTATTAATTGAAAACAAAGCTGACGTCAACATAAAAGACAATGAAGGTAAAACTCCTTTACACAAAGCCGTTAAAACCCAAAATAAAGATATAATAGAGCTGTTAAAACTTAATGGGGCTACCGAATAATTCTTCAATTCCATCTTTGTTTTCAGAATGCTAATCAATTTTATCGAGTTTATATATCGACAAATAATGGAATTTTAAATTAATTTTTTAAATTTCTCTTTATTTATTTTGCGTTATTCTGTATAATATAGCACTATATAAAACCATATGTTTTAAAGGACATGATGTTATGGAAAGCAAAGTACAAACAAGCATAGTGCTTTTGAGAGTTAGTGTCGGCTTTCTCGGAGAATCTCATCAGAATGCTTGGTGGGCCAGCTCCTTTTTTTCGTCGGCGAGCGGCGCCTATATATCGCCGGTTTTCGGTAAAACGCCATTTTTAGCAAGATATCACGGAACGCTAGAGGCCGCATCAAAAATCCATGACGAGCATATTGGCGTAGGAAAGGGTGTTTTTCATCTATTCCGGCTTCCGGAGATGTTAGAAAGAGAATGCCATCTGCTCTTAAGTGATCCGGAGACCGTCGAAGCGGCAATGAAAACAATTTCAAACAAAGAAACTTCAATGGCATATCTGGAAAACGTCAGCAAAAAAACGGATCATAACGGAGTCGGCCCTGTATTAGTGGGGCAGGCGTCAGACGTAAAAAAAACTTCCGGCTGGAAAACCATAGCGCATTATTATTTAAAGGCTTTTAGCGAAGGCTCCAAAGTATTTCCTTATTTTTCGGGGACAAAATGAGCAAGGAAAGAAAATACACGACCCAACTTCAGGCCGGATTGGGCTTGATCGAAGAAACAAGAACGCTTTTATCCGTCTGGCGGCCTGGAATGAAAACAACCGAATTATTCCAGGTATCGCTTGAATCCGGCAATTTTTCAAGCGTAACCGCAAGACGCCTCAGGAACATCGTGTCGGAATGTTTTGCCCCGAGATATTTAGTGGAGGGTGACTATCCGGCTTCTATTTTAAAAACTCTTAACAGCCTTCCGTCTAATGAACTGTCCCAATTATTCTATCTTTTTACCGCGAGAGCAAACTTGATTTTCGAAGACTACGTCAAAAGCGTATATTGGAGAAAATATCTTGGCGGGCAAGAATTTATGACTAACGAGGATTCAAGGTCTTTCGTAGTTGAAGCTAACATGACCGGCAAAACTGTGAAGCCTTGGTCCGAAAGCACAATAAAAAGAGTTTCTTCTTATATCCTAGGCTGCTGCGTTAACTTCGGTCTCATACAACCTGCCAGCAAGGGTAATTATAAGATCAATTCTTTCAGGCCGACTCAGAGGGCTATGGCATTTCTTGCTTACGATCTGCACTTTGCCGGCCTCGGAGACGGCGCAGTAATCGGCCATTCAGACTGGGAATTATTCGGGCTTCAAAAAGAAGACGTACGTGAAGAACTAAAGAGATTATCGTTAAAAGGTTACTTTATCGTGCAATCGGCCGGGGAATTGATCAGGATCGGCTGGAACTATAAAACGTGGGAGGAATTAGCCAATGTCATCATTAAAGGCTGATTTTGACGAACTATTAGAGAGAATAAAACACGGCCGAGATTTCCGCCAGGCAAGTTTCGAACCTATATATTATTTGGTTTTTTCGACATCGAAGATCATCGATGTCAAGCGGCACATGAACGCCTGGACCTCAAAACTAAATAACGCGGGATGGACGGTCAATACTTTTTCGATCTATGAAAATATTCAAGATATTTTAAGCAACTCACCGCTTAGAAAAATTTGGCTTTCGGCAGACGGCAAAGCCCCGACGGATTGGAACAAAACAAATCAATCGCTCGCCGAAGCCGTTTCGAAAGGCCAGCTTCTCGCGCGACTCGACAAAAAATTAGACGAGATCAAGGACCAGACGAACCCAATTTTACTTGTTACAGACCTTGAAGCGCTCCATCCGTATTTAAGGATCGGCGCTATCGAAAGCCAACTCCAAGGAAAATTCGTTGCGCCGACAATTTTTTTCTATCCCGGCGAAAGAACTGGTAAGACAAAACTCAAGTTTTTAGGCTTTTATCCGGACGACGGAAACTATCGGTCCGTCCATGTAGGCGGCTAATCAAGATTTTTTGAATACGCACAGGAGAAAACTATGGAACTGATAAAAAAACTATTTAGTCAATCAAAAGACATCTATAGGACTATTGAAAAAGTCATAACGTATAGTGCGTCTCAAGAAAACCGCCTGAAATCGGAAATTTCTGAATACGTCGTCACTGAAAGCATTGAAAACCAATTCGAGAACCTTCTTAGCAAAATGCAGTTGGCGATGGACAACGGCGGTCAAAAC
>MWBZ01000033.1 GCA_002069765.1 bacterium ADurb.Bin243 | reverse complement strand
GTTATGGTTTCGGCGCTTTTCCGCGGAAGCGAATAAGCTTTTTTATAATAGTTAAGGCTTTTAAAAAATTTAGCCATCCAGAAGTAGGTCCTGGCTATTCCGCCGGCCGCTTCCGAATCCGCAGGATAGTCGCCGAGGATTTTCTTATATTCCTCGATCGCGTCGTTATATTTTTTATCCCAGGAGAGGTTTAACGCGATATAAATCCTGGCGTCGTAGTCGCCGGGTTTAATCGCCAGGACTCTTTTATAGCGGCTCACGGCGCGCGCGTAATCTCCGGCCCGCGAGCACGCTTCGGCGCAGCGCATTAAAATATCATAGTTATCGCCGATTTTATTCAGTATTTGATCGTAGTACCGAACCGCTCCTACGTATTTTTTAGAATTTACAAGTTCCTTTCCGGCTTTTATGTAATGATCCATTAATTTTCTGTATAGTACGGCGGCTTCATCGTTTCGGCTTCTATATTCTATTATTACAGGCGCTTCTTTTTCGAATTCGTCCAGCCGCGAAAGCGAATAATTTATATCCGCTCGTAAAAGGCGCGCCCTGTAATCGGAGGAATTTTTCTTTACGATATTATCAAGTATGTTCAGCGCCTCGGTTTCGGCGCCGCGAGATCTTTCGAGGCCGGCTATAATATAATCCAGCGCCGGATCGCCATTTTTAATATTCGAAGCTTTTCGATAATAAATTACGGCCTCGTCCTTAAAATTAAGTTTAAGGCAGTATTCGGCCGCCAGTATCATAATTTCATAATCGTTTTTTTCGTACTTTAAATATTTAGCGAAACGGCCGAGCGCGTATTCGAGTTCGCCGCGCGCCGCGTGATTGAGGCCGCTGTATTTATATGCCTGCCGGTTCGAGGGAAATTTTGCTATCGTATAATTAAAATATTCGCCGGCTTCGTTATATTTTTTCTCGTTATATAATTTTACGCCCTTTGCCAGAAACGCGCCGGAAAGCTCTTTGAGTCCGGATTCCACGCGGGGTTCCGACGGCCTTTCTTTAGCCAGCTCAAAGTACAGTTTATAAGAGCTCCTAAGCTTATCTGCAAAAAGATAGACACGCGCCAGTTCCAGACGCACTTCGAACGAATCGCAGCCGCCGTCTTCGGCGCACTCCTTCAAAATTTTTATGGATTCGGGGTATTTTTTCTGCCAGCTCAATACTTTAGCGAGGCCCAGGCGGGCCTGCGTATTTTTATAGTCCGCCGCAAGAACCTTTTTATATATAGAAGCGGATTTTTCCAGCCGCGAGCTCCACGCCAGATATTGAGCGTATTGCTCCATGACATAGGAATTTTCAGGATGCGCGGCGTAAATTTCCTCAAATTCTTTTTCAGCCGATTTTTTATCTTTCATAAAGTAGCATGTTTTGGCAAGCGAGATTTTTGAGTCGATATGGCCGGGAGAAATCTGAAGCGTCTTTAAAAACCATTCGCGAGCCTTTTTATAATCGCTCTGCCACAGATAGTTTTGCCCCATCATGAACATGGCGTCGGTATTTCGGGAAGATAACGAAATAATTTTTTCACAGGCCGCTATAGCGGCGGCGAATTTTTTTTCGGCGCTCGAACGGCGGGCTTGCATGAATAAAATTTCTACTTCTCCTCGCGTCTGTTCTTTTATAATATTTTTGGTTTCTTTATAAAATTTAATGAAAGAAGCTGAAGAGTCGGCCGCTTCCAGCTGAGCGAGAAAATTGCCGTTTTCCTGCTGCTGCGCGAGCGATTGTGGAACAAAGACCGAGCATAATAAAAGCGGGCATAATGCCAGGCTTAAAATGAACCGCGATTTTATAAAAAAACTTTTAACCGTCATATCTATACCTCGAATAATTACTCTAAGCACTCCGGTTTCAGAGGGCGTAATGAAATAAAACCATGAAAATCTCCGCCGGCTCGAGCGGCTATTATAGTTAAAATAACTTCGGAAGTCAAGCGCGTTATTGATTATAAATAAAATTTCAAACAACGCACATAAATTTATAATCATAAAAAATTAAAAGTTAAAAATTTTATTGACTATATTCGAAATCTTAATTATAATAAATCAAATAACATATCGGATTATAAATTATTTTATTTCGTTATTTTTTACTTTTGAGGGTTCTATGAACGAATCTATTAAAATTTTATTCATCGAAGACAATCCCGGCGACGTATTTTTATTCCGCGAAATGCTTGTGCGCGCAAAACTCGATTTTGAGTTGTTCGTAAGAACCTCGTTGAAAGATGCCGCGGAAAGTCTTACCGGCAAAGAAAAGTTCGATCTTCTCATCCTCGATCTCTCGCTTCCCGACAGTAACGGCATAAACACCCTCGTAAGCATAAAAAGCCATTCCGACGACATCCCCATTATAGTGCTCACCGGCACTAACGATTACGACACCGGCGCAAGCGCTATCGCCGAAGGCGCGCAGGACTACCTGGTCAAAGAAGAGGTCGACGGCACGGTCCTCATGCGTTCGATCCGCTACGCCAGAGAGCGTCACCGGCTCCTGGTAGAGCTCGAACGCGCCAGCAAAAAAGAGCTTAAAATTAGTGAAGAACGCTACCGCGCAATAGTAGAAGACCAGACAGAGCTTATCTGCCGCTTCGACCCGAACGGCGTTATAACGTTTGTAAACGGCGCTTACTGCCGTTTTTTCAAAGGCGTTCAGGCCGATTTCACCGGCAAGCAGTTCAAGTCTCAGGCCCCGGCCGCAAGCCACGCCCTTATAGACGAAAAGCTCCAATCGCTCGGAACTGAAAAGCAAATAGTGACTTTCGACTATTCATTCATAAACGAAGCTTCCAGCGAAAAGCAGTGGCTCGAATGGACCTGCCGCGCCATATTCGACGAAAACTCCGTCATAAAGGAATTTCAGGCGGCAGGGCTGGACATAACCGAAAGAAAGCGCGCAGAAGAAGAGCTCCAGGTCATAAACGACAACCTCGAAACTCTCATCAGGGACCGCACTTACGAACTCGCATATACCAATTCGAAACTTGAAAAAGAGATCTTTCAGCGAAAGAGCGCCGAAGAATCGCTCGAGTCCGAAAAAGAGCGGCTGGCGGTCATGCTTAGAAGCATAGGCGAAGGCGTAATAGCGGTGGACAATCACATGAAGGTCACGCTCATAAACTCCATGGCGGAGCTTATCATCGGCTGGTCTTCGGAAGAGGCTTTTGGCAGGAACTTAGACGATATTTTCTGCCTTTATAATTCCATTAACGGCCAGAAGATAGAAAATCCCGCGGGCGTTTCAATAGCCAACGGCGAAATAGTCGTATTCGGGCATCAAACCAAAATATTGTCCAGGAGCAAAAACGAAATATTCGCTTCCATAACCTGCGCTCCGATCCGCGATAAAAACAATAAAATCATAGGCGCAATACTCGCTTTCCGCGATATGACGGAGCATAAAAAAATAGAGGAAGAGCTTTTAAAAATAAGCAAGCTCGAATCATTGAGCCTTCTTGCGAGCGGCATCGCGCACGACTTCAACAATTTTCTGACCGGCATAGTAGGAAATATATCGCTCGCCAAAATGCTGACCACACCGGAAAGTGAAATCAATAAAATACTAACCAGCGCCGAGGACATTTCATTTCAGGCAAAAGAGCTCACCGTGCAGCTTCTTACATTCGCCAGAGGCGGCACAGCCAATAAAAAGCTTACCGATATAGGCGAGCTGCTTAAAAACTCAATAAGCTTCATGGCACGCGGTTCCAACGTCAAATGCGAATTTTCGATCAGCGACGCTCTCGCACCGGTCGAGATAGATATCAGCCAGATAAATCAGGTAGTGTCCAATCTGGTCATCAATTCCATACAGGCGATGCCTGACGGAGGCCTGATCACCCTTAGCGCCGAAAACATAAGGGTGAGCGGCGAAATGGTTCCGCTAAAAAAAGGCGACTACGTTAAAATCACCTTTAAAGACAACGGCTCCGGCATAGAAGAAAAAAACCTCGCCAAAATATTCGATCCTTATTTTACCACTAAAGCCAAGGGCAACGGGCTCGGGCTTTCATCGGTATATTCCATAATCAAAAGCCACGGCGGACTGATCACGGTAGATTCGAAAATAGGCGAAGGGACCTCGTTCATCATCTATCTTCCCGCGTCCCATAACGCTCTTTCGCAATGCTCCGCAGAATCTCAGGCCGCGGCGCCAAGAGAGAAAAAAGCCTCCGGCAAAGGCAGGATACTCATAATGGACGACGAAGAGCTCATCAGAAACATAACTTCTCAGCTTCTCAACCATCTGGGATTCGACACAGTTTGCGCGGCCGACGGAGCCGCCGCCATAGAGCTTTACAAAGCGGCCGGCGCTTCAGGGGCGCCTTTCGACGTTATAATCACCGATCTCACCGTTCCCGGCGGAATGGGCGGAGTTGAAATGATTAAAAACATAATAGCTTTCGATCCCGAAGTCAAAGCTGTAGCTGCGAGCGGATATTTCAGCGACCAGTCCAAGATCGAAGACTTCGAAAAGGCAGGTTTCAAAGAGTATATCACAAAGCCTTTCAAAATAAACGAGGTCGTCAAGACGCTTCAAAAATTAATAAAGAAATAAAAAATGCCGCTTTTCTTTTTGAGCGGGCGGTTTACAAAATGAAAAAGGGATGCCGTTTTTTGAAATCGGGCATCCCTTTTATCCGTTCTATTAAATTTTAAACCGTTGTTCGTTAAAAAGTTCCGGTAACGCCGAGCGTTACTTTCTGGCGATTATAAGTATTGCCGTATATATTTTTATGCACCAGGTCATAATCGGAATCGCTTATATAAGCGAGATTGACGCTGTAGCCGTCGACTGTAGGCACTCTGAAGCCGAAGCTGAAAGTGTCGCTGTTATATTCGACCGTGAGGTTGGCCACTTTAAGATCGAAATTCGCGCCGGCGATAAAAAAGAAATTATTTGGCGCCATTTCCGAAAAATCATAGCCGCCGTAATGCGCTTTATTCATCGGATATGCCCTGTGGCCGCCGAAATTAACGCCGAGGCCGAAATAAGCGATCTCCTGGCCGGCGACCATATAAGCGGAGCTGTAGGAGTTATTATCGGTTTCCACTACCAGGCCGGCCGCCACTTTAAGCGCCTTGCTGTCGGGAAATAAATATTTCAAGTTGAGCGAAAGGCCGGGGTCGAATGAGCTCTGCATCGAATCCATGGATTTGCTGAACCCTACTTCCACTACCCTGGATATTCCATATAACCCGTTTACTATAATGCTGCGTTCGCTCGAGCTGGAAGCCCGCTGGATGGAATAGCTCTGAAGGTAAAGCCCGCCGCTGAATTTACCGGGTTTACAGACCGCCGGCGAAGGGGTCAGAAACAAACCGGTAGGGCCGGCAAGCGAAGCGTCCGCATAAGCGTTGACGTCGGCCGAAAATAAAGACGCCAGCAACAACATACAAATATACAACAATGAGCCCTTTTTTTTCAACGCATTCATAACCACTCATCCGCCTTCTTTATAAATTAAAAATGTAGACTGATCAATATAAAACCGAACGGCAAAATTCTAATGCCGTAAGCTGAATTCTCATCTAAACTATCGGCAAAAAAAAAAAATTATTTAGCGTTATGTTTTTTGATATTTAATTATATAAAAAGGCAAGGGACAAAAAAATATGAAAAGTAAATTTATGAATTAAGGAATTCCGAAATTTTTTCCGGCGGAAAGTTCCATCTGGAAAGCGTTTTTTTAACTCCGAATTTATATTTATCCTCGGAAGTGCGCTTGAGAAGCTCTCTGAGCTGTTCGAGCGCTTTTTCATTTTCTCCCGATCCGAAATAAATGTCGGCCAGCTTGAGCCTTGCGTAATGAAAACCCGGATGCATATCGATAGATTGAAGATAAAAGACCCTTGCCTGACGGAAATATCCGGCGTCGAAATAGAGATCGCCCATCTGCGCGCGGACTTCGGCGAGGCCCGGAAATTTAATCAAATTGCGCTCCAGCTCGTTTCGTCTTAAAACGAAAATCGCGTGTTTAAAAATCATATAAAGAACCCACAGCACGAAAGCGCATAATAAAATGTTATAAGGGCACTGAAGAACTTTTTCCGGATAAACTCCCCAGAATCTCAAACCGTCAAGCATAAAAATCCCTCTTTTATCCTTTTTCTTCTTTTCTTTTAAATATCTGATAACCTATGAATAAAAATGCGATCGAATAAATAATATTGACCTGGAGCATATCGAACGCAAGCGGCATATTTAGATAATCGCCGGTATCGACCATGCGGATCAGCTTTTCGTACTTGATTACCTCGCATGATTTTAAATAAGAGTATTTAACGAGCCACTCGGCGGCTGCAATGGGAATAATGTCGATTTTGCCGAAAAGCAGTATCACCGCGTCGATGAGTTTTAAAGCGAATGTCGCGAATATCGTGAACGCCATTGTGGATTCGGCCGAACGCGCGAATATGGAAACCAGAAAAACCAGGGCGATATATGAAAAGTTGATAACGAAGTATGCGTTGCAAAGCCTTACCAGTAGATGATAATCGATAAGCGAAAACACCTTGAAGCCGAAGACGTAATCCAGCGCCAGGCCGATTAAAGCGCATAAAGAAAGGTAAATCAACATATTAACCACGAAAAATACGATGGTGGAAAGCAGTTTGCCAAGATAAATGGTGAGGCGCTTGAAAGGCATCAGAAGCATCAGCTTGATAGATTTATTTTCGAATTCCTTCGCTATGAGTTCGCCCGCGATTATGGTCTGAAAAAACCAGCTGGACCATGAAAAAAAACTGAGCAGAACTACGAGAGTACCCATTATGCCGCCGCCGAATTCCTTGACAAACATCTGCTGCATAACGCCAAAATCCCTGTATATCATGCCCTTGAAGAAAAGGACGGTCAGGATGAAAAGAATCAAAAGCGGAAGAAAATTTATAGCGAAAGCGCAAAAATAAACCTTTTTGAGCCGTTTCATTTTATAAAGTTCATACCTTAGTATGTCGAACATAAGCTTTTATCCATTCTTTTTTTAACTTCGCCTAAAAGGCGCGGATTAAATTTTTTCGGCGGCCGCCGCGCCGTCGCCGGTCACTTCGAGGAAGTAATTTTCGAGGCTGCGCCTGGTTTTGACGAAATTGTATATATCGTAGTTCTGCCCGACGAGTTCCTTTACGGCCCTCGAAGCGTCGTCTCTTTTAATTTTGATTTCTATGAAATTGGTATTGGCGCGGGTTTTAATATCGGCCTGTATAATATATTCTTTTTTTCTAATATATTCGAGGCAGCCGTCTATCTGGCCGGGGCCGGTCTCCAGCTCGTATATTTCATGCTCGCTGCCGAGAAGGTCGGCCACGCGGCCGTAAGTAACGACGCTTCCTTCCTTGATGATGACCACGAAATCGCACACCTGTTCGATCTCGTATAAAAGATGCGAAGATACCAGAATAGTGGATTTCTTTTCCATGGCGAGGCTTTTTATGAGTTCGCGCATTTCGGCCTGGCCTTTAGGGTCCATGCCGGAAGTCGGCTCGTCGAGAATTATTATGGAGCATTTCGCCAGAAGTATTTTTGCCACGTAAAGCTTCTGGCGCATTCCGGTGGAATACTGGCTGACTTTTTTGTGGCGGTGTTCATAAAGGCCGACTTTTTTGAGGCTTTCATCGATATCCAGAGGGGTAATGTGCTTATATATTTTAGATGTTATAACGAGGTTTTCGAGGCCGGTCATGAATTCATAAAATACGGGCAGCTCCACCAGCGCGCCGGTAGTTTTAAGCGCGGCGTCGTAATCGTATTCGGTGTCGAAACCGGCGATAAGCGCCTGGCCTGAATCTTTACGGATAAGATTGAGCATGACTTTGAGACTGGTGGATTTTCCGGCCCCGTTAGGGCCGAGAAAGCCTACTACGGAACCAGTTTCGACTTTAAAGCTGAGGTCTTTCAAAACGCTTTTTTTATTGTAGCCGCCGGTGAGTCTTAAAAATATCTCCCACGGAAGCTTTAAAAGCCTTTTAAAAGTGAATGGTTCGCCGAAGCTTTTATATAAATTTCTGGCGTCTATAGCCATATTGTTGTCTAACGCTTTTTTAACCGACATTATACCATCCGCATTTCATTAATAAGCTTTTTAAGCTATGGTTATGAATTATATAATATTTCGCCTTTAAATTCAAGCATATTTTTAACAGAGCCTTTTATAGGCAAATTTAAACAGTGAATAGTGTAGAGTGAACGGTGAATAGTTATGGCACACGGTTGATAATATTATCGAGCGCCGATTTTATATCTTCGAATTCGAAACGGAATCCCGATTCTATAAGCCTTTTAGGATAGACCGCGGCGCCCTCGCATATTATCTTTTCTGCGCCGGAAAATGCCAGTCTGAGCGCGAATTCCGGCACCCTGAAAAACGCCGGCCGTTTAAGCGCGGCGGCGAGCGCGGCCGTGAATTCACGGTTGGTGACCGGGCGCGGCGAGCATATATTGAAAACGCCGTCGAGATTTTCTCCGGCGATTAAGAACTCGAAAGCGGCGAGAAGATCGGTTAACGCCACCCAGCTCATATATTGGCCGCCGCCGCCGATTGTTGCGCCCAGTCCGAGCGAGAAAGGAAGCAGCATTTTTTTAAGGGCCCCGCCGCTTTTATCCAGCACGACAGAAAAACGAAAAATTACGGTGCGCACGCCCGATTCGCGCGCTTCAAGCGCTGCGGCTTCCCAATCGCCGCAGAGCTTCGCCAGAAAATCACCGCCGTAGCGGAATTTATATTCGTCATGTGAAAGGCCGGATTCATAGATACCGCTCGCCGAAGCGTTTATCAGAAGCCGCGGCCGGTTTGGAAGCGATTTTATCGCCTCGACTATTTTTCGCGTGCAGCCTACGCGGCTTTCATAAATTTCTTTTTTATACTCTTCGCTCCAGCGCGCGGCGATATCCGCGCCGCTCAAATTAACCACAGCGTCGACCCCTTCAAACCTGGAAGCGAAGCTTTCAGCCGGCAAAGCGTAATCCTGGCGGCGCAATGCCTTTACCGAATGGCCTTTACTCGAAAGGCGAGCTGCCAGATGCGAGCCTATAAAGCCCGATGCGCCGCTTATCAAAATATTCATAACGTCGCGCCCCCGTTTTTTAATTTTGAACTATTTTATTATACAGCTATTTTTATATCATATCAATAAAAAAATTAAAGATAATAAATATAAAAAATATTGATATTTTAAGCCGCATGGATTAAAATATACTCGTTCAAAAGTTAAAAACTAATCATAAAATTAGAAAGGTTTTCAATGCTCGAAGACATTCAATATCAATACTTATCCATTCCGCTGAGCGGCCTGAACCAGGCGGACGAAGACAACAGAATTTCAATACCCGCCGATTACGCGCAACTGGAAAAATCCATATCTGAAACGGGCCTGATATCGCCGTTGATCGTTTGCGCCTCCGGGGCGGGTTATAAAGTGATTTGCGGTTTTAAAAGGCTGGATATCCTAAAAAAAATAAAACCCGGCGCGCCTGTGAAGTGCCTTGTAACCGATCCGCTGCCGCCGGCCGATCAGCTCGCCCTCAATATCGCCGAAAATATAAGCTCGCGGGAGCTGAATCCGGTAGAAGCCGCAAACGCTATCGCAAAGCTTTCGGCTTTTTACGGGCGCGGCGAAATTATTGAAAAATTCCTTCCAGCCATGAATATTCAAAAATCAGAATACGCTTACAATAAATACATTTCTCTCGCTTCTCTCGGCCGGCGGGCAAAAGAGTTTACGGCCTCCGGGCGCATACCGCTCGCGGCCGCGTTTCAGATCGTCAAATTTTCCTGTTCAGAGCAGGAAATGTTTTTAAACGTCATAGAAGCCTGCAGGATGGGCGCCAATCTTATAGTCGAAACGGCCCAGCTCGTATTTGAAACGTCCATGCAGTACGGCGTCTGCGCGGGCGAAATTTTAACGCGCGCAGGATGCGAAAGTATTATTTCAAACGCCGACCTGACGCCCAACCAGAAAACCGAAGAAATACGGCGCGCCCTGCACTCGCTTAAAAGGCCTATGTACGAAAGCGCCATGGCGCGCTTCAGAGAACTCGCCGCGGAATTCGATTCGCGCAAAATATCGCTGAACCCTTTCGCATATTTCGAAAAAGACGAAATATCGGTTAAATTCAATATTACATCTATAAAAGATCTCGAGACGAAAATCGCGGCGCTCGAGAGGCTCAAAGAGTCCAGGCTCGCCGCGGAGTTTTTGAAAAATAACGGCGGACACGGTGACGGCGCCCGCAAAGAAGGGAAAGCCGGACGATGATCAGGTATTATCCCGAAAAAATAATAATACTCGACGATGCGCGGGTCAGGGATTCGATAATAACTAAAAATATTTTATCGGCCGTAGAAGGCAGAAATATAAGCGTTTCATACTTCTGCGAAGAAAAAATAGCTGCCATGATCCAGGACGCGAAAAAACTCGAAAACTCTTACGGCGAAGGCAAGAAAACTTTATTGATAACCGCCAACCGCGGCGAGTTTTTAAAAAAATGCCCGGGCACTAACGATTATATCTGCTGCGATTATTACATCATAGATTTCGCCCAGAACTGCCCCATGGAATGCACTTACTGCATACTGCAGGCTTACCTGAACAATCCTTTCATGGTCGTTTACGCCAATATCGAAGACCTGTTCGCCGAGTTAAACTCCAGGCTCTTCGCCGACCCTCATAAAAAATACCGGATCGGCACCGGAGAATTCACCGACTCTCTCGCGCTCGAGCATCTGAGCGAATATTCAAAAATATTGATGGACTACTTCTCCGACAAACCTCAGTTCATAATAGAGTTCAAGTCAAAAACGGATTACGTTAAAACATTTACTAACCGCTCCGGCGCGCGGCGGAACGTAATTATTTCATATTCGATGAACGCCGCGAACGTAAACCGTTTCGAAGAATTAAAGACGGCTACGATAGAAGAAAGGCTTATAGCGGCGGCCGAATGCGTAAAAGCCGGATATAAAATCACGCTGCACTTCGATCCCATAATCGACTACGACGATTTCGAAACGGAAATGGCCCTCACCGTAGAACTTATTTTCAAGTATTTAAAGCCCCGCGATATTTTATATATAAGCCTCGGCGCATTCCGCTTTATTCCGGCGCTCGCCGAGATCATAGCGCTGCGTTTTCCTAAAAGCCGCATAATATATAATGAGTTCATTAAAGGGTACGACAAAAAGTCACGATACTTCAGATTCAAACGCGAAAAGCTTTTCGCATCCGTCATCGATTCTATAAAAAAATACGATACGGCAAGTGAAATAGAGATATATTTCTGCATGGAAAGCCCTGAAATGTGGAACGCCCTTCTAAAAAAAGCGCCGCGCTCCGACGAAGAGCTCGGCGGCACGCTCTACGACAAATGCCGTAACTGCTTTAAAGCTATTTAATATTTGCGTAAAAGAGGATTTTAATCAATGTTTTTAAATGTGTCATATCTCGAGTGGCTGGGCTACTCGGCGTCTTTTATCATCGTGATATCTCTTCTGATGAGTTCTATAATCAAACTGCGCTGGGTCAACCTGGCGGGGGCAGCCATGTTCTGCACATACGGCTTCATGATAGGCTCGATTCCGGTATGCGCGTCTAACGCGATAATCGGAGCCATCGACATTTATTATCTTTTTAAGATATACACCGAAAAAGAATATTTCCGCGTGCTTGAAATAAAAAAAGGCGATCTTTACCTCAAGCATTTTTTAGCTTATTACAGAAACGATATAAAGTATTTCTTTCCGGATTTCAACTTCAACTGCTGCGAGGATGAAAACACCGTCAGTTTTTATATTTTAAGAAATATGATAACCGCCGGAGTATTTATGGGAACTAAAACCGAAGACGGCTCGCTGATGGTAATAATGGATTTCGCCGTCCCCGAATACCGCGATTTTAAAATCGGAAGCTATATCTACGGCGAAAATGAAAAATACTTCGCGCACCTCGGATATAAAAGTTTCTGCGCCGAAACGCGCACCGAAAAGCACCAGACTTACCTTGTAAAAATGGGATTTTCACTCAGGGCCGAAATGGATAATAAAAGGTTATATGTAAAGCCGATTAAAAATATAGATATTTTTCAGCATTGACGGAAAAGCGCTCGAAATTAAAGCATCATTATGCCGGCGATGACCATGGAGATTGAAGCCGCCTTCATCGGGCCCATCTTCTCCTTCAAAAACAGCCACGACAGCACCGTAACAAGCGCAAGATATGTGGACGAAAGCGGAACGATGATGCTCGCCTGCCCCATAGATAAAGCTATCGTAAACGTCAGCCCGCCGATATTAAGCAGCAGTATCCCTGCCAGGGAATATCTCGATTTGAGGGTCTCGAACGAAAACTCGCGGCCTTCGAACAGCAGCTTCAGCAGCAAACCGGCGCATATCTGCACCGTATTGAGGTATAGGCTGAAAGCCGAGACGTTCGTTCTGTCAATTACCACTTTACACATCGCGTCGGCCACCCCTATCAGAACTGCAGAAATCACCGACAGAAAAAGCCAGATGCGCGCGTCGCGAGCCTCCTTTGACCCGGTTCCCGCGGCCGGCGACGGATGCGATAAATAAGACAGCAGGCCGATGCCGGCCGTAATGGTCGCAAGTCCGCACCACTGGAGCCATGAAAGCTTTTCGCCCATGACGAAAACCGCGAATAAAACTGTGTACATGGGATAAGTGCCTAGAATCGCGCTCGCGATCGAAAGTTCTCCTGCGTTCAGCGAATAGTAAAAAGTGAGGTATGCCAGCGAAATCGCCAGGCATAGCGGCAAGTAAAGCCCTATGCCGGTCAATACCGGCTTATTTACGAGTATATAAGGCAGCCACACGGCAAGGCCGAGTATCCCGCCGATAAGGTAAGAGCTTATCGGGGTAGAACGGGCGAACCCTATTTTAAGCAGCGTCTGGCCGACGCCCCAGCCCAGTATGGTTATCGATAAATATAAGTATATCATAATATTTGCTTAGTTGCGCCAGAAAAAATAAAACGGTTATAGCATAACGGAAAGAAAGGGCGAAAAGTCCCTTCCTTTCCGTTATAGTTTATTTTAAGTTATTGATAAAAAGCGAGCCGCGCGGTTAAGCCATTTCTACGAGTTTATCGCAAAAATGCATTACTTCGTTTTTGATTCCGGCGAGCACTTCGGGGTTTTCGAGGTTATCTACGGCCTTTTTAATGAAGCCCGCAATGGCTTTCATGTGCTCTTCTTTTGCGCCGCGCGTGGTAACCGCGGGAGTGCCTATTCTGATGCCGGAAGTCACCATGGGCTTCTGCGGGTCGAACGGGATGGTGTTTTTATTAACGGTTATTCCCGCCAGGTCGAGAGCTTTTTCTACCGCTTTGCCGGTGATGCCTTTAGGCGAAAGATCGACGAGCATAAGATGGTTGTCGGTGCCGTCGGAAACGAGCTTGAAGCCTTCGTTCTTAAGCGCGGCCGCGAGGGCTGCCGCGTTTTTAACGACCTGCTGGCTGTATTGCTTGAATTCCGGTTTCAGCGCTTCGCCGAACGCGACGGCTTTAGCGGCTATCACGTGCATCAGCGGACCGCCCTGGCAGCCGGGGAATACCCATTTATCGATTTCCTTGGCGTATTTTTCACGGCAGAGTATCATGCCGCCGCGAGGGCCGCGCAGAGTTTTATGAGTGGTCGTGGTGACGAAATCGGCGTACGGAACGGGCGACGGATGAAGGCCGCTCGCGACGAGGCCGGCGATGTGAGCCATATCCACCATTAAAACGGCGCCGCATTTATCGCATATTTCGCGGAACCTGGGGAAATCTATAACGCGCGGATAGGCCGAAGCGCCGGCTATTATCATTTTAGGCTTGTGCGTCATGGCTATTTTTTCCAGCTCGTCCATGTCGATTCTGTTATCGTCTTTACGAACGCCGTAGCTTACGATCTTGAACATGGAGCCTGAAAAATTGATGGGATGGCCGTGAGTGAGATGGCCGCCGTGCGAAAGATCCATGCCTAAAACGATATCGCCGGGTTTGCATACGGCGAAATATACGGCCATATTGGCCTGCGCGCCCGAATGGGGCTGAACGTTTACGTGTTCCGCGCCGAATATATCTTTAGCGCGGTTTATAGCGAGCGTTTCGGCTTCGTCGACGTATTCGCATCCGCCGTAATAGCGGCGCGTGGGATAGCCTTCGGCGTATTTGTTGGTAAGGCATGAGCCCATCGCTTCGAGAACGGATTTGCTCACGAAATTTTCGGACGCGATAAGCTCCAGATTATTTTTCTGGCGCTTTTTTTCGCGCATTATGATATCGAATATTTCTTTGTCTGTGTTTTTAATGCTATCGAACGACATTTTAATTACCTCTCGTTTATTTAAAATGATTTTTATTTTTTGATTTTATCTAAATTTACCGCGTTTACGAAATTGTTTTTCGTGAGCGCTTCTACGATCTGTTCGCATATCTGAACGGCCACGAGCTGCTGCGCCTCTTTCGTGGAAGCGCCGACATGCGGAGTGGCGCATACTTTTTCGTGATTGATGATGTCCCATTTAACGGGAGGCTCGTTTTCGAATACGTCGAGGCCTACGCCGAGGAATTTGTCGGGCATGGTGTTCAAAGCTTCGAGCAGTTCGGTTTCGTTAATAATGCCGCCGCGGGCGCAGTTGATCAGTATCACTTTATCTTTCATCTTTTTAATGACTTCGAGATTTATCATATTGGTGGTTTCTTTTGTTTTAGGCACGTGCAGCGATATGATATCGGACTGCGAAATCAAAGTGTCGAAATCCACGAATTCAAAACCCATGAGCCTTCTGTCTTCTTTATTTACATAGTACGGGTCGTAGCAGAGAACTCTGGTATTGAATGCTTTGAACCGTTTTCCGGTTTCAACGCCTATTCTGCCGCCGCCGATGATGCCGACGGTTTTGCCGTTCACTTCGTTGCCCATGAAGCTCTTTTTATCCCATACGTTCTTTTTCATCTTCGCGTCGGCGAGGTGTATCTTGCGCGAAATAGCGAAAGCGAGCGCTACCGCGAGTTCTGCTACCGATATGGTGCTGCCGAAAGGAGAGTTCATTACCACTACGCCGTTTTCGGAAGCCGCTTCCACGTTTATATTGTCGTAACCCACGCCTGCGCGGCCGACGACTTTTAACTTCGGAACGCCGGCGCTTAAAATTTTAGGAGTTATTTTTGTGGCCGAACGGACTATTATGGCGTCGAACTCGCCGGCCATGGCAACTATTTCGTCCTCGGTCTTTCCGTTGGCTTCGACGCATTCGATGCCTTTTGATTTTAAATATTCCACGCCTTTTTTAGCGACAGAGTCGCATACTAAAACTTTAAAACTCATTAAACTACCCCCAATTTAACGGCATATATTTAAGCCGTATTTTTAGATAAGCAATTATACATACTAAATAGGCTTTCATTATAAATGATTAAGGCAAAAAAAGCAATATTTATTAATTAATTTTCCGGATTAAAAAAACACGAATCTTTAGTCACCGGTACTTGCGGCCCTTTGCCGCAGAAGGGTTTAAAACTCCACGCCATCGAAGAATATTCAAAAAATGCATACGCGGTTACCCGTATGTATTTTTTTTATCATTGACAAATCCAGATTCAATCATTATAATATTAGCATGCCTTTAAAAAAAGCGAAAAATTGAAAGCTTAAAAGGAGAAATCGATGGAATTGAAAACCACAAAAAAACAGGTTAAACCGCAAAGGACCTTCAACCTACAGCACGCTCTCGCGGAAGCTGAGCGCTGCCTTCTGTGTCACGATGCGCCCTGCAGCAAAGGCTGCCCGGCCGGAACCGACCCCGGCAAATTCATAAGGCAGCTGCGTTTCAGAAACGTAAAAGGCGCCATCCGCACCATCCGTAAAAACAATATACTCGGCGGCATATGCGCCGAAGTGTGCCCCACCTGCAAGTTATGCGTCGAACGCTGCTCCCGCACCGGAATCGACCGCCCAATAATGATAAACCAGATCCAGAGCTTCTTAATGAACCACCAGTACGACATAAAATTCAGCGCTTTCGATAAAGACAGCGTCGTTAAAACGAAGAAAAAAATCGCCGTCATAGGCTCGGGCCCGTCAGGGCTTGCCTGCGCGGCCGAGCTCGCGCTTTTAGGCCACGAAGCCGTCATATTCGAAAAGAACGAAAAACCGGGCGGCGTTCTCACATACGGAATTCCTTATCTCCGCCTGAGCCCTGAAACTCTCGCCAACGACATTAAAGAAGTCGTCGGCATGGGCGTCAAAATAAAATGCGGCGCAAAAGCGGCGGGCAAAAACGCCGTGAGCGATCTGCTTAAAAAGGGTTACGACGCCGTATTCGTCGCCTGCGGCCTCTCGCAGTCGAATATTTTAAAAATCGACGGCTCGCAGCTCGCCGGAAATTACACCTGGTCCGATTTCCTTGAAATGTCCAACGACCCGAAGCTCCGCGCTAAAGCGGCTAAAATGGTTTCGGGCCAGAACGTAGTCGTCATAGGCGGCGGTTCAGTAGCCATAGACGCCGCCGTTTCGGCCAAAAAACTCGGCGCCGAAAAAGTTTATGTCATATCGCTCGAAGCCCTGAACGAGCTTCCCGCCGACATCGAAGAAATCGAGCTCGCGCACAAAAACAATATAATATTCAAGCCGCAGTGCCGTATCGTTAAAATCAAAGGCGACGGCAAAAAAGTCACCGGCCTCGACGGCACGGAAACCGAATGGATCAAAAAAGGCCTTCCGGTTCCCTCTAACGCGCGCGACGTAAAAGGCTGCGAGTTTTCGCTCAAAGCCGGCGTAATAGTGCATGCCATAGGCTCGCGCGTCGATTCGGACGCCGTAGAAATGCTCAAAGGCGCGGGCGTAAAAATCAGCGAAGACAATAAAGCGAAAGTCGACGCAAACTACCGCACCAGCGCCGCAAAAGTTTTCGCCGGCGGCGATATGATAGCTTCCGGGCGCAAGCTCAACACGGTAGCCGCCGCGGTTTACGACGGCAAAACCGCTGCCATGGCGATTCATAATTTTTTAACTTCAACGAAAAAAGGCGGGATTAAATAATGGCTATAAAAAATAAAAAAATAGACCTCTCCGTTAAGTTCTGCGGCGTCAATTTTGAAAACCCTTTCATGTTATCGTCCTCTCCCGTTTCCGACTGCTACGAAATGTGCAAAAACGCATTCAACGCTGGCTGGGGCGGAGTAGTTTATAAAACCCTCAACCTCGAAAAAAAATTCAAGGTCATAATGCCCTCGCCGCGCCTGAACGCCTTACACTACGACGGCAAGCGCGTAATCGGCCTTCAGAACGTAGAACAGATAACCGACCGTAACATAAAAGACAACATAAAAGACATAAAGCGCCTTAAAAAAGAATTTCCTAATAAAGTCCTGGTATCGAGCATAATGGGCTATAGCGACGAAGACTGGACCGAACTCGCGGCCCTTTCGGAAGAAGCCGGCGCGGACATGATCGAACTCAACTTCAGCTGCCCGCAGATGGCGCGCGAAGGCGCGGGCCACAAAGTCGGGCAATCTTACGAACTCATGACGGAATTCACGCGCGCCACTAAAAAAGGCACTAAACTTCCCGTTCTGGCTAAAATGACGCCGAACATAACTGATATGGTTCCCGCCGCCATGGCCGCCAAAGCCGGCGGAGCCGACGGCATCAGCGCCATCAACACGGTAAAAGCCATAACCGCGGTAGACGTAAACCTTCTCACGCCGCTTCCCAACATTTCAGGCAATTCGTCCATAAGCGGCTATTCCGGCGCCGCCGTCAAACCCATAGCGCTTCGCTTCATGGCCGAACTCGCCAGGGACAAAAAACTGAAACTCCCCATATCGGGCATGGGCGGCATCACGACCTGGATCGACGCGGTGGAATTTATCCTCCTGGGAGCCGGCACCCTCCAGGTGACCACTTCAATCATGCGCTACGGCCAGCGCATAGTAGAAGACCTCAAAGAAGGCATGCTCGACTACATGATAGAAAAAGGCTTCAAGAGCGTTTCCGACATGATCGGCAAAGCCCTTCCCACCGTTGTTGACCCGTCCGTCCTTCCTCACAAGAAGCAGGCGTTCTCGGTCATCGATAAAGACAAATGCGTGGGCTGCGGACAGTGCTATATAAGCTGCATGGACGGTGCGCACCAGGCGATCAGCCTCGATAAAAACCGCAAAGCCGAAGTAGATGAAAAAAAATGCGTGGGCTGCCTCATGTGCTACCACGTATGCCCGGTCGACGGCGCTATCACCTATAAGTACGACAAATTCAACTTCAAAACCCACTAAAATCAATTAACGCGCATAGCGCAAAATAAATCACCGCAAAAAAGGCCGCCCGGTTTTAATTAACCGGCGGCCTTTTTCGCTTTTATATCTGATTATATTTTCAGAACATTATTTTTTTGTAATATACTCTACGACTGACGAGTACGGAATTTTAACCACATAATAGTTGTCTTCCAGCGGCATTCCAAGGTAAAGCGTGCCGTTGGCGCCGGCCGCCGCGGATGTTTCAAAATAACGGCCGTGCTGGGGCGCGGTAAAATCGAATTCGCAGATTTTATCGCCGGTTACGCTATAAAGCGCTATTTTCTGGGCTTCGCCGTCGAAGTAAGTCATAAATAAATTGGTGTTAGCGTCCGCGCCCATCACGTGAGCGGCCGTAATATTCGACTTTCCGGCCTTCAACACGATATCTTTTTCAAAACGCTTCATGATATTGCCATAAAAATCCATATATTTGATAACTGCTTCGCCCGATGTTTCGTTCTGCGAAAGCGCCACGATATCTGAATTAGCGAGCGTGAAAAAGTCGGGCCCGGCGATCGAATCCAGCGCTTTTTTCTCGCCGCCCTTTTCGTCGAAATAAACGGCGTCGCCGTCAATCGAAGAATAAAGCATTACGTCGCCGATCGAGTTTGCGAATATCCTGTCGTATTTATCGGCCGGTCCGCCCTGCGCGGCGTTCGTAATGCTTTCGTCGGCGAAGCTTACGACTTTAATATCGTAGGCGGGTTCGGTTTTGCCGGCGTCTGCGCCGCCGTCTTTACGGGCGGCCGCTTTTATATGTAAGTATTCGCTGTTCAAGGAATCCAGCACGAATATTTCGGAACTCGAAACCGCGTACATATCGCAGAAATCGTAACCGCTCTTTTTAGCCGCTTCGCCTTCCTGCTTTATATTTTTAGCTATTTCCACCGCTTTTATATTGGTGAATTCCTCATTTACGCAGATAACGCGGCCCGCGATACGGTCTAATATATAAAAATAACCGGCCTTATCGCAGCGGAGCACGGGCAGCCTGGACGATATTTCCGAGCGCGTGCCGGAAATCTTATTCGCTTCGGCGCCGTATTCTATTTTAGTGACGGCCTTTTTGAGCGGCGTAATATTTTCGGGCGAAGCCGCCTTTATCTTCGTGCCTGCGGCGAATCCGGGCATGATCTGCGATATTTTATATTCGCCTTCGGGCGCGCGGTCCGAATTGTAGTTCTGGTAATAAGCCTGATTTTCATTAACGCTGTAATAGAACTGGTTGCCGAGCGCAACGCAAACCGGAACGGTTTCGGTTTGAATTATCTGGCCGTTGGCCGACATTACGGCGACGGTGTAGTATCCGGCCGGATATTCTTCTTTGTTCTCCTGCATCAGCTTCGGCTGAATTGAATCGTCGAAGAACGCGGCAGTTATATTTCCGGCTTTATCGGCGCCTATAATTTTAGCTATCCTGAAATGCGGTATCTGGACGGCAAAAAGCATGGAGCTGGCGCCGGTTTCGATTTCCTGACGGTAAAAAGCCAGCGATTTATTTGCCTGCGGGTTGATCGAATAAATATACTTATCGTCGACGAATATGGAGCAGAGGTTCCATGTGAACTCTTTAAGGCCTTCGCCGGCAGCGCTGAATACCGCAACTTTATTTTTAGCGTAATCGCAGGCCAGAACGAGCCCGGAAGGCGTCCTGAAAAGCTGCTCGAGCTGAAGGAATTCGAACGCCTTTTCGCCGCGGGCGCCGAAAGATTTAACGAGCTTTTTGCCGGCTATATGAAAAATTTTAGAGCTTATCGCGTCGGCAGCATAAAATTCAGAGCCGGCCGGGTCGTATTTTACAAAAGCCATCGCGGAAAGTGCGATTTCGGAAGTGGCCAGTTCTTTTTTCACGAGCTCCGCTACGTTGACGGTTTCAAGTAATTTAGCGTCCGCGCCGAATACTTTGACCGAGTTGTTGAAAGTGTCGAGAACCGCAGCCGTTCCGTTTTCCAGAACGCAGAAATCCGAAGGCCCCATGGAGTAAGGCTCTTCAAAACCTTCTATCCTGTGATTGTAATACATGACCTGGTTTTCAGAGGTGCCGAAAGATATTTTAAAATCTTTAAAATCCGCCGCCATGGAAGCCGTCGCTATTAAAGTGAACGAAGCCGCAAAAACGGCCGCCGCAATAAGCGATAAAAAAAATTTTTTACCGTTAATAATTGAATCTGTTTTCATCTTGTCTCCTTTATCGATATGAAATTTTTATGCTTGTTTTTTCACTCCGCCGTATAAACCATAAAAAGAAAAGCTGGGCATCGCTTTGCAACGCCCGGCATATCTGGTTTTTTATATTTTTTTAACGGCATTATCTTTCATTTTTAATTTTTTTAATTCAACCGCTATTTTATCGTATTAGTGATAATCCGGTTTTTATTAAGCCTTTCTCAATACGCGGCATATAGGCGCATAATTAACGCCGTGGCGGCGCGGCATTCTCCGCGAAGAAGAGTTGGAGATGGCCTGGCCGTTGCTATCGACTATTCCGATATGCGTGTCGTTGTCTTTTTTGCCGTCTTTATTGCGGTCGTAAGTGCGCCAGGTGACTATATCGCCTGCCTTGAAAGGCGGGGCTTTTACTTCTTTAAACCCTTTTCTTTTAACTTCGGACACCAGATCCGGAACGCCGAGTATGACGCGGTTGATAACGCCGGCGTTTTTGAGCGCCGTGGAAACTACCTTTGCGCAGGCGACTTTTCCGCCTTTAACATCCGCGCCGCGGAACGCCGTGGAATTGAGAAGCCCTCTGATGCTGCTGACTATCTTTGACGCAAGGCCGCTCGCGCCCGATGCCATGGCTACGGGAGCCGCGTTAGAAGACGATTCGTAAGCCGCGTCGCCCAGATTTCCGCCGCCGCTTCCCGGACGGCTTTTAGCCGATTTCGATTTCGTTTTTTTGGAAGCTTTGACTTTTTTTACGCTGTAAGCGGATTTTTTCTTAGGCGCTTTCGCGCCCTCAACGGCGGTTCCCCTGCCTAAATTTTTCTGGAGGTTCTGTATCGGTGAACTTATTGCTTCGCCGCAGGGAACGCTCATGCAGACAAAAGACGCCAGAACCGCCGACGATAATATTTTTTTGGACATTTCGATAATTTTTTTCATACCGCACCTCTATATTTTAATTTTATTCCTTAAAAATCAGGCCTGTCTTAACACTCTGCATATCGGGCAATAATATACGCTGTGGCGGCGGGGCATTTTCTGAGAAGACGAGTTTGAGATCGCCTGGCCGTCGTTGCCCATTATGCCTATATGCGTGTCGTTATCTTTAACGCCATCGCCGCTTCTGTCATAGGTTTTCCAGGTAACAACGTCGCCCGGCTTGAACGGCGGAGCCGAAACTTCTTTCCAGCCGCGTGATTTTAAGTCGGCCACGACGCCCACGACGCCGAGTTGAACGCGGCTGACTGCGCCGGCGTCTTTTAAAGCGGTGGATACGAACTGAGCGCAGGCGAGGTTGCCGTAATCAACTTCAGGGCCTCTGAAGCGCGTAGAGCCAATATAGCGTTCGGCGCAGCTGACTATTTTTGAAGCGGAAGCGCTGCCGCCCGAAGAAGAGTTATCGTTAGAAGACGAATTATCGTTGCCCGCGGTGCGGCTGGAGCCGCCTTTGTTAATATAATCTGAATGCACGTAAGCGGTAGAGCCGTTGTATTTTATTTTATACCAATCGCCGGTTTTGCCGGTTATTTCTACGTTGGCGCCGCCGTAGAGTTTGCCCACTATATCGCCCCAGGGGCCGGTTCTCACGTTAAGATACGTTGAAACCTGTACGGTACCGCTGCCGCTCGCGCTTTCTTCTTTTGTAGAAGAAGATCCGGCCGTATTGATATAATCTCCATGGACATACGCGGTAGAACCGTTGTATTTTATTTTATACCATTTACCTTCTTTGCCTATAATAGAAACGCCGGCTCCCGGAGTGAGGCCGCCTATAATAGAATTATCGGTTCCGGGTCCGGAACGCACGTTGAGGCCGCCGCAGTTATAAACGAGGCCGCCCTTGGCGAGGTTTTGATCGCTGATGCTGTCGCTGGAAATAGCGCCTCCCACGTTTTGAATATCGGAAGCCGCGGCCTGAGTGGCAATGATTAAAACAAAAAAAAGGAAAATAACCCAAATGCTATTCGAGATTTTTAGCTTATTTTTAGTAAACATACTTACCACCAACTTTTCTTTTTATTTTATTATATAATTTTTTTAATTACTGGCGGCTCGATTTTACTTTACCGCCGCTGTTAATTATACGCCGGTTAATTAAAAAAAGTTCCATTATATTATCAAAATATTTCCTGAATCTTTAACCGTTAAAAGCCGCCGCCTGTTCAACTGCTGAAAACGCATGTCAATCGTTCAATTGAATTTCAGGCAGTGAAGTTTAATCCATTAAATTCAGGCCGTACTCTTCTTTAAATATTTTAAATAAAAGCGCCTTTATTTCGGAGGCATTTTCCGTTCCTCCGCAGCAAACGCTTTCACGCGCTACCGCCACGGCCGTAACTTTATCGAGCAGCCCGGTAAAATCGGGTTTTATCTTCTCGAAAACATTTCTAATATCTTCGGCGCGGCGCATAAATATTGCGTCATCGGGCGATTGATAGGTAAAATAATCAAGATCTATATCCAGAATAACGCTTTGAGCGGCATTGAACCTTTCGTAAAATTCACGGTAAGTAGGCGTCCTTTGAAAATCACATCCGGGCGCGAATGTGTCCATAAGCGAAGGCATGCAGGCGAGATAGTGCGCCTGCGAATCCGCGCCGTAAAAAGCCTCGCCCTGCTGAATCATGCTTTTTATTTCAAGCTCGTGATAGGGCTCATACGCAACCGCCAGAACGTCCGAGCAATAACCTGCGTAAAACGCGAAGGCTATAAAATCGTTGTTAGCCGGCGCCGCTATTTTATCTACGTTATCCAGAAAGCCGGCGTCATCTTTAAAATTCATAAATTCAAACAGCCGCTCATGATCCGCCGAAAGAAAATCCCTGTGCCTGTCGATAGTTACCGCAAGCGAAGGACGGCCGGAATTCCTGATACAATCGTCGCGCCATGCCGCGAGCGAATATCTATGGTATTCGAACTCGAAATATTTAATCTTTCTGCCTTTAAAATCTATCTCGCGACTGATTATGGATTTATCCGCTTTCATAGGAACTGATTATATCACTTTTCTAAAATTAATTCAAGCAGTCATTTAAGAAGGCGGCGGCGAGCTTGATTAATAAAGCGAAGTTATGATATAATACTGCCATGATTAATTTCAACGCAGCCTTAAATAAACGGAAACTAAAATTTGCGCAGACTATCATAAACGCCCTAAACATCTTACTTTTAATTTCAGCCGTTCTTGCCGTTCTTATGGCGGTTTTAGTTCCGGCCGCTCGCGCGTCCGGAAGCGCGGACGACGCCGTCTGGCGCTCATCCGCCTTTAAAGCGGCCTTAAACGAGGCGTTCATTTCCGGCGACGCTCTATTGATAACATCGGCTATAGACCAATTCGGCAAAAAGTCCTCGTCGGCCGAAATAGAGCTCATGAAATTCGAAGTTTTGTTTTTGGCCCAAAAGCATTCCGCTTACCCGAAACATTTCATTGAATTTACCCGCCACAGCGAAACGGAGCCCGACGTCCGTCTGAAAAGCTTTTATTCCGAGCTAGCCTATGTTTACGGATATTTTGTAAATTACGCCCTGAACAGTGAACTTTTAAAGTTAAAAAAAGAAAAAAACAGCGTTAAATATAACATAGAAATTTTAGCTAAATTAAGCGAAAAATATTTAAAACGCTTCGAAGCCGCCCGTAAAGACTCGGAAAATCGCAAAAAAAGCGCCGATTTCATATCCTATCTCGAAAAAAAATGCGCCGATTCCGAACCGCACGACGGCGGCGCCAATGACTCCGCCAGATCAGATTTCGCCAGGCAATTCGAAAAATACGCCCAAAAAAGTGAAAATCTAAGGTTGATTTCCTGCCGTTATCTTCTGCTTTTAATGCTACATAAAAACCTCAAAGGCGGCGGCCGGGTTGAAAAAACTGCCGCTTCGCTTATAACCGGCTTATTTCCGCCGGCCATTGCCGAAGCTTATTCGCTTAAACCTTCAACCGATATAAAAAAATAAGAAGGCGTCAAAATGAAGAATTTTTGTGTTAAAAATTTACTGGTGATCGGTCGGGCGACATTTTGCATGGTTTTTACGCTGCTGGCAATATTTACCGGCGCGATTATCGCCGAAGGCATGGAATATGTCGATATCGCCGGGAACGACGGCAAGATACGCCGTTTTTCAAGGCTCGTAATGGGAACGGATCATCTCTGCCAGGCCGGCTGGGTTGATGAAAAACAGCCGGAGCCTTGCAGCGAACAGGTTTATGAGGTTTTAAACGAAGCCGCCCGTCTTGGTATCAATCTTTTCGACACCGCTCCTATCTATGTGGGCGACGTCGAAAAAATTCTCGGCGAATGGCGGGCGAATATCGCGGGGCGTATAGCGGACGGCGGCTTTCTCGAGCGGCCCTCATTGAATCCCGACAGGAAAATCTATGTACTTTCAAAAGGCGGATTCCCCTTCGATCTTTTCTGGCTCAAGGAACTGCCCGGCGGCTGCCACTCCGGTAAAACGATCGGCGAGCTGAAAAAACGCGAGATAATAGCTTCTAACGCGGCCGGCTGGCGAAGCCGTAACTGGCCCCTCAAAGACGTTCCGCCCGGCACATACCTGAGCCGTCTATACTGCGAAAAGGCGCTTATGATCGAACGCATATCCGCGGAGTTGACTCACACGCGCGCCAACCTGAAGGGCGATATCGACATTTACCTTATGCATCGCGACGACGGCGACGCTGTCGGGTTCGCGCCGGTTCAAAGGGCGCAGACTCCGGTAGCCCGAATCCTCGAAGCGGTCAGCGCGCCCGAGATTTCGAGCCGGGTAAAAATCATAGGATGGTCGAACTGGAAAACGCCGCGCGTCAATGAGTCGCTTCGCCTGGCGGAGCGTAATAAAAAGCTTGTCAGGCCGATGATTAACAGCCCCTATTTTTCGTTATTCGAAATGAGCGGGCGCACAATTCACGCTCTCGGCGTTCAGGCGGTCCACCGTGATATGATGGATCATGAATTTCAAAAAGGGATCAAGATCATGCCCTATTCGCCGCTCGGCGGATTCAGTATCTTAGATAAGCCCGCGCCGGCATGGGAAAACGCGAAATCGTCAGCATACAAAAAATATTCGGCGGACGATCCTTACTGGCAAAACGTTTATCCAGCCATATTCACGCCGGAAAACGAAGCGCGCTGGTATCGCGCCGTTAAATTCCTGGATCATTTCAATAAAAAGCACAGGAGTTCATATACCATCGATCAGCTGTTGAACGCCTATGTCCTCGCCCACCCGCGCACCGACATGCTGGCGATCGGCGCGGTCACCGCCGGACAGGTCCGCAGGACTGTAAAAGCTCTCGAGATGTCAAAAATGCTGTCGCGCCGGGACCTCGAATTCCTTTATAGCGGAAAGATCAAGCCGTGCGCCGAAGCTCATAAACTTTAAGTTTTTTTTCATATCGTATGGGTTAAGATATTTAAATTAAGTTAAGAGTTCAGAGCGGAGAGTTGAGAACTAACGGAATAATCGGCGCCTTTATAATAGTTCGCAGACTTATTCGATTTTTCGCATCAGGCGCGCGAAGGGGCGTTTGATTTTAATATACCGCCAGCCTTTATTGAAGTTTTATTTTTCCATCGCTTTCTTCCGCATGTCCTGCGGCATCTTCTCGATCGCGTATCTCAGCGCGGTCCTGGGCATCACCGCTTTTTTCGACATGACGTATTTGAACACCTCGTCCCGATAAGCCTGGCTCGCCGATTTTAGCATCCAGCCGTATCCCTTCTGCACCAGGTCGTCGCCGTCCATCAGAAGTATATCGGAGATTTCGAATATTTCAGCCAGAAACTTTCCTTTCCTCGCGGGAACTATCAGAGATACGGCCGCAGCACGCCGCATCCAGCGGTTTTTGGATACCGCCCACTTTTTAAGTTTATCAATATATTCGGGGTACATTTCAACGAAAGTCCCTATAGTGTGATTGCACAGCGTATCGCAGGACGCCCAGTTCGAAACGTATCCGCCGGCCCACTTTTCGAACGTCCTGAAATCGGCCGGCTCGAATTTAGCGCGCAAACTATACGCCCAGGCGCACGCTATGAAGGATTCTTCCATATATCCCGACCGCCATAGTTCTTCGCAAAGTTCGAAAATTTCGGCCTTTTGCTTTTCCTTTAGCTCCTTCAGCAATTCCTTTCCGACCTTCGTCACTTCGGCTGTTTTAAAGCCGTACACCTTTACTTCTTCTTTGAAAAATCTGCGCGCCGTTTCTTTTATTTTATCGTCCGCGCCGGCTTTCAGAAGCGATCGCAACCTTTTTATAACATCTGGCATGGCATTCAATTCCTTTTAAAAATTTCCGAGGGGCGTCCTCAGGCTCGACGGACCTAACTCACGCTTTCTTTTTTTCGATGTCGTCGCAATACACCGCCATCGCCCGGCGCATATATTCGGCCAGGCCTTTTTCTATGTTCTCATAGAACGCCGTGAAGCGGGCGTCGCTCACGTACAGTTCGCCGAGGCCCCTGAAAATTTCCGGCGTACACGAATAGAACTTTTCGTTGATGATCGAATAGTGGCGTCCTATCTGTTCTTGCACGGCGGCCGAGGCGGGGTCGGCGCCCTTGAGCATCATATCGCCTATGGCGCGATATATCACGGCATATTCGTCCTGGATCGCGCGCCAGTCGTCTTTCGCGTACTTCGCCGTTCTGCGCTCGCATTCAACGGCCTTTTCGCCGTACCTGGCCCGCGCTTCCTTTCTGTATTCCTCTATGGTTTTTTCGTCGAATGCGCCGAACATTTCTTTCTTATTCATTTTATTCCCTCTTTCAAGCGACTCCATCGTCTTATCGATCGTTTTTATTATTGCTTTTATGCGGTCCATCTT
Organism: bacterium ADurb.Bin243; assembly: GCA_002069765.1. Lineage (GTDB taxonomy): Bacteria > Muiribacteriota > UBA9980 > UBA9980 > UBA9980 > UBA9980. The sequence continues at coordinate 9,296 of MWBZ01000033.1, read as the reverse complement.
TTTCAGCAAAACCATCTTATGGTCTGCCAGAGCGGACCTCCGGTCAAAATCAGGGCTGCCCGTTATTTTCGCTATCTCGCCGAGCTCAAAGCCCAGCTCCTTGAAAAACAGTATCTGTTGAAGCTTTTCGACATCCTCTTCGCTGTATTTTCTGTACCCGGCCGCGCTTCTTCCGGCCGGCGACAGGAGGCCAATTTCGTCATAGTGGTGAAGAGTTCTGACGCTCACGCCCGACATTTCTGCCATCTGTTTGACGGTGTACGGCATTTTACCACCTCCAGATACCATTATAAACTATAACGTAACGTCATAGTCAATGTTTTTTTTGATAAGCGATTGCGGCGTCGCATCGGCCGACCTGGTACCAGTGATTCCGCCGGCAATATCGATATTACTGCCTATTCCGGTTACGCTTTTTCTTTTCCTGTGCTTCATACTTTACCAGGCGATAAAATTCATAATTTACTTACGGACAAATCCTGACGCCATCAATAACGCTCGTATCGAAGGAGCACATGACGATATGGAAAGCACAGGAATTATACGGAAATCCCGCGCCACGCCGTCGCTCACAGAAGGTACGGAAAGCGCGTGAATGCAACTGCCTCTGAAAGTATATCCAAAAATCAATTAAAAAATACATTCTACAAAAGTAGTTGACGGCTTCTACGAACGGACTCGATCCGCGCGTCAAAAGCCGTCAATGTCTGAAGAAAAATAAGCAGAACTCAAATTACTTATCCAGGTCGATAACCACATTTCCGTGCGTCACGGGCTCTTCGCTTCGATTTTGAGTGTTGTCGCCGAAATTATTAATCCTGTCGCCGGAAAAATTCGCCGTCATTTTTTTGCCTAGATTCATTTTGAGGTTGAGGCGCATCCTGTTGACTATAGCCGATTTGTTAAAATTGCCGTCGTTCGTTTTATATGAGTTCTCTTCAAACCTCACTCTGTCATCGATCCATATCTTTGGTTTTCCGCTTCCGTTATTCACAGATACCTCGCCGGTCAGGGCTTTGGCGGGATCGTTGCCGATGACCGTAACGCCGTCCACGGTTTTGATTATGGCGTTTTCGGAAGTCTCGATTTTCTCAGCCCCCGACGCCGCGTTTCCGCCCGCCAGCAAACCGGACGTAACCAGAACGGCCGCGAACATTTTCACCATTTTAAAATTTATCCTCACAAATCCACCTCCATATTATTTTTGATTAACGTGCGCACCGTAAAACAATTTAGCATATTGCGTGCCATAAAATTTCAGCTCTATCGTTCATCTGCAAAGCACCTGATTTTATTTATTTTGAGTAATTTTATAAAACGGACGTATGAAAAAATATCCAGTCATTTCTATGTTTTTTTTTCATCGGATATAATTTTTCATTCACAACGTGTAAACCTCTATAAAATGTTAATAGTTAACAAATTGCACCTCATGATTATTCTTTCATTTTTCTTGTATTTGTCTTTATCATGATGTATAATAAATTATCAATATACATAATACATAAAGGAAAAGCATATCAATTGATTTTATTATTAACGGGGCTGATTTTAACGGTATCGATAGAGACTCCCACGGCATGGTTTTTCGGCTACAGGAGCCGAAATGAAATCGCGGCGGTCGCGCTCGCAAGCGTCGTGACCAATCCGCCTTTGAATTATATAATTGCCGTCTGTGCGACTTTCGATCTCGTAAAAATCGACTTTACGTTCATCCTGGCGCTGGAAGCCGCCGTGGTGGCCGTGGAATGGCGCATCCTCCTCTACGCGCTCGGCGGCGATTCCAGACGGCATTTTAAGACATCGCTGATAATGAACGCCATTTCATTTTTATTCGGCCTGTGGCTTTTCCACCCGCATTCCGTCTGACGGACGTATGGACTCGAAAATATTTACGGTTCGGTTCGTCAAATAATTCAACCAGCTGGAGCACAATTATGAGTTTAAATTTACGAAGTGCCAATCCATGCCCCAAAAGCATGCTTGCCTCCAATCTCGTCGTCTACGGCGCGGCCCACGCGTTCGTCGACATGGCCTGCGCCGCGGCCGTCGTGAGCCTTGCGTCGCATATCAGTCCCGCCGACGCCTGCGTTTGTATTCTCACATACAACATAATCGCGTTCGGCACCCAGCCGCTTTCCGGCATGTGGTCAGATTTTTCCGGCTCGCCCGTGGCATTCGCCGTCGCGGGCTGCGTCATAACCGCTCTGGCGGTGTTCTTTACCGGCTGGCCGCCTCTAATCGCGTCGTGCGTCGCCGGCATCGGCAATTCGCTGTTCCACGTCGGCTCCGGCGCCGTATGCATAAGCCTCAGGCCGGACGAAGCCGCGCCGGCCGGTATTTTCGTGGCCCCGGGGGCGTTCGGCCTGACCGTCGGAAGCCTTATGGGAAAAACCGGAGCATACAGCCCGGCCGCGCTTGCCCTGATACTCGTCACATTTGCCCTGGTTTTTTCACGACTCGAGCGTCCAGAAATCGCATTCGCGCAGCCGGCATCCACGGCGGCGTTCGAAGGGTTCGAGGCCGCGCTTTTCCTGTTTCTGCTTACCGTCGTCATGCGCGCATTCACAGGCTTTTTCGTCAATTTTCCCTGGAAGTCCGACCTGAAGCTGCTGCTATTGCTCACCCTGGCGGTCGTAGCCGGCAAGGCATTCGGCGGAATCGCGGCCGACAGGTTCGGATGGCGCAAAATCACCGTCGGCGGGCTTCTGGCCTCCTCGGCGCTGATAACTTTCGGGGGCGCCAGCGCTCCGTGCGCCATGGCGGGAATTCTGATGTTCAATATGACGATGCCGGTGACGCTGGTCGCCGTGTCGAAGCTGCTGCCCGGCCGCCCAGCGTTCTCGCTCGGCCTCACCTGCCTGGCGCTCATACTCGGCGCGCTTCCGGCTTTTTACACAGGCCCGGCGAAGACGCCGGCCGCCGAAATCGCCGCGTTCGCAGGCGTGATTATATCCGCCGCCGTGATGTACAGGGCGCTGAATATATATTTCGATCACATGATTCAAATAGCCAAATCAGAATACAGAGAGGTATAAATTGTCAAAAAGAAAAATAACGTTTAATATCGTTCTATTCGCGTTAACGGCTTTGCTTTGCTTTTCGACGGCGCACGGCCAAACGCATGCATACGGTCCGAACTCATTTTCAAATAATGAGGCGGTGAAAAGAATATCCGGCACCGCCAATACAAGCCGGTGGGAATCGGCATTGGTCAGTCTGGTCGATAAAATCACGGAAGAAATGCAAAACATTTTTTTTAACGCGTTCCTGGCCATAATCAACGCCAAACCCAAGCTGGCCGAATATCTGCTAAAAAAGAAAATTGATCCCAACGGCGTCATAAAAGAACCGCTGCCTGATATTCGCGATAGATCTGACGAATGGCTCGGCGATGCCCGGAGCGGGGATATGATAAGTTTAGAGCAGATGCGAATTCAGGAGGCGAAAACCAGACAAGGGCCCACGAAAAAATATTTTCATGAGCAGTCATATTTGATATATGCCGCTAAAAAAGGATATTCGGGACTCGTCAGAGCGCTCCTCGACGGCGGCGCCGACAGAAACGCCGTTTCGAATCTGGGCCATACGGCGCTCACCGCGGCATGGTACAGCGGAAAAAAAGACATAATGGAAGCCATCATCAACGAAGGCGACGGCCTTTCGGGCGAAAATCGCGTCCTGGCTCTGATCTACGCTGCTTCAAAGAACGAAATTGATCTTCTCGACACGCTACTGAAAAAAAAGTTCGACCCGAACGCAAAATACAAGGCTCCTGCCAAGAATTTTGCCGCCGATTTCAGATGCGCCGCCGCGGATATAATAAATAAAATGGATGACAGGGGAAGGCACACGGAAATATCCGTCACGCCGCTCATAACCGCAATCGTAGAAGGCAATCTGCCGGCGGTCAAAAAACTCATAGCGGCCGGCGCCAGAACGGATATCGGTCGCGGGCGGAACGCGCCTCTTTTAGTATCCATAGGATTCTCAAGGTATGAAATAACTCGATTTCTGTTAGAAAGCGGAGCTGATATCAATGCCACGGGTCCCTGCGGCGAAACTCCTCTGATTTATGCCGTCTATCTCGACGATTATCCGACGGCCAGGCTGCTGGTCGATCGGGGCGCAGATATAAACGCTGCATTCGGCAGTATAACGGCGCCGGTAATGTCACTCGCCTCGAACAATTCCGATATGATAAATTTATTCACAGGCAGAGGAGTAGATTTAAAAAAGCAATTAAATTCAAATTTCGGCATCGATTTTCTGAACTGGTCGGGAACGCCTCTTAAAGTCGCGATCAGAAACCAGAGCGTTCCAGGCGTGAGATATATTCTCAGACGAATGCAAGAAATGAACGATAATTTCCTGACTTCGGAATTAATCCATGAAGCATGCGCAACACAAAATTATGAAATAGTCAAATTACTCGTCGACGCCGGCGCGCCAGTGACTTCAAACTTGTTGAGATCGACGCTGTGGCATGAAAACGACGAAATAAAAAAATTGATTTTCGACAGAAAATGCCATCAGGAAAATTTCTCCCTGTCACCGTATGAAGTATACGAAACATTGGGCGGATCCTATCCGAACGAACAATACTTCACGCCTTTTTTAAGTGAATACGCTCTAATAAAAAAAATGCCGGTCAGTGAAGATGCAATGCCCTGGAATTTGCCTGAATTTCCGCAAAAACTCAAAGCCGTTTTCAAGAGAGAATTTGAAAAAAACGGTTTGAAAGAGAAAGCTGCTCAAATAATCATGGACCGCGACGCGCTTCCGCCTTCAAAGGAAAATATAGACGTCAGGAGCGGAAACGGCAACACCGCGTTGAACGCTCTTGCCGAAATGCCCAATTATAACGGAAACCTGATAGAAATACTTCTGGAAAATGGCGCAGATATAAACGCAAAGAATGGTTTCGGCGCAACTCCGCTGCAAACCGCTCTTAAGCGCGGCACCGTCGAAACATACGAGTTATTGTCAAAAAAAGGCGCTGACCTGGGGCTCTCGCCTTCACAGATCGTCTATGAATTAACTCATGACGCGGATCGCAACGGTAAACTTTTTCTTCTTTATGCGGAGCATCTGGCGAAAAAATCTCCACCGCCGGAAGAAAGAAATAAATTTTTCGAACTGATAATTTCAGAACTCCGGCCTTTGCAGATCGGATATATCATGGACAAAAAAATAGCCCCGTTCGATGCTCCAGACAGCGAAAGCGTCAAACTATGTTCCGAAAATTTTCAGAGACAATATTTCACCGGAGATTTTTCGATAAAAATCGTCAATTGCATTTACATCGCGGGCAGGTTGGGCTTTACTCCGGAGCGGATAATCGCATCGATCAAGCAAAGCGAAAAAAATACCGCAGACGATAAATCGCTGCTTAAAATCGCGATCGCCAATTGCAAACTCATGGAATATCTCCTGTCGAAAAATATAAAACTCGACATGAAAGAAAAAAAAGAATTGATTATAAGCGCTTATGCTTATGGCGACGCCTCGATGAAAGAAGATATTTTATCGTTTATGGGCGGCAAAAGCCCGGCAGATGGAATCTGGAACAAAATCGCGGCCGGCGACGAGAGTGAAATTCGGCGCAACAAGTTGAAGGTTAATGAAAACGTCGCGGCTATGGCTATTTTTTTAAAAAATGGAAAAATCGAAATTCTTAAAAAGATCGTCAGCGCGGCCGGTCTGAATAATGATGTATATTATTTTAAAAATAGTTTAGCTCATGCCATCGACGACAGAGATTTTATATTGATTAAAATTTTATTAGATTACGGGCTTTCAGAAATCGATTCGCGCAATGACCGGAATTCGTTCTACGAATTTTTTGATTTAGAAAAAAAAATAATCGAGCTCGGCTCACCCGAAATACTCGACGACTATGCGAAAAAAATCTTCGGCAAACAAGCGGAATATAAAGTTTCTTTTTTGAAATGCCTGATACGGAATAATAGAAAAGATGATTTTTTCAAATACTTCGAAGAGCTCACCCGAATCCCGCGATCGTCAGCTCCAGAATCGCCGAAAGGCTTAAGCACCGAAGAAATCGAAGATATATTAAGCGCTTCGTTATCTGATCGTCTGGATGAAATTTCTGATTTCCTATTCGATAAACTCGAGGGCAGAGTGTCAGGTAGAATTGCTCAGGCCGCATTGCGCGCAGGAAATGTAAAAATAGCCAGAAAGCTCGAGGCGACCGGCACAAGTTTAGTCAACCTTCCGGAGGCGCTCGAAAACAATATATTAAAAGGCGATAGAAAAGGTTTCGACTTTGTATTATCGAAGGTTAGTGAAAAAGATATTAATGCACCGGTAAAAATATATGACAACCCACTTTACCGGGCGATAAATAAAAACGATTCATATTATCTGGAAAAACTTATTGATAAAGGGATAAATTTGAATCCGTCATTGAACGAAGAGGGCGATTATACTATGTTCGGAGAAATCCGTCACAGAAAGGTGATCGGAAGACAGGCGCCATCCATGGCAGAAGTCGATACGCCTCTGCTCTACGCTCTAGACATGAATCGCGATACCGCCGCCGCAATTCTGGCGCGCCATGAACCGTCAATAAATAAAGCGGGAATCAAATGCAGGACGGCCCTCGAGCTCGCGGTCGAAAAAAATTTTACCGAAGCCGCGCTCGCCATCGTCGGCAGGCAGGATTTGGACATGCGTTCCGGCGCGATAGAAAGTGCTTTCCGAAAAGCCGTCACGACCGAAAACCACGCGGTTATCGAAGCGCTTATCGACAAGGGCTACAGGCCTTTCGCAAATTTCGAGCCCGAATCGCTGAAGCGGTTCATCGACGTTAAGAACGCATCCATTCAAGCCATAATCCTCGCCATGCAGGCGCAGAATGTACCTCAGTCGAAAATAACCGAGACGCTTTTAAAATGCGGAACGGCGACCGAAGAAATTTTTTTGAGCGCGATAAAATCCGGCGATACGGCCGCGGCCGAATTGCTCGCCGCACCCGGCATCAACGTCGATTATATCGATTCCAACGGAAAAACCGCTCTCGTGCATGCCATAAAGCTGGGTCGTGAAAAAACCGTCGACATGCTGCTGAAGAAAGTCGCGAACCCGAATTTGAGCGATATTTATAAAAATCCGCCCGTGCTTTATGCGGTAATCAAAAAAAGGTACGATTTGTTGAAAGAGCTCGTGGAGCATGGTGCTGATATCGACGCGCACAACGCTTTTAAAGTCACGCCGCTTTACGCGGCCGTGGCGAACGGCGATACGCAATCCGTCAATTTTTTGCTGGAAAAAAAGGCCTCGATGCCGGCATCATTACTCAGGGCTATCGAAGCGGGCGACGCCGGGGTAGTCGAAAAGCTGCTCGATCTGGGGGCGAGCCCTGACGTATGCGGCGAGTACGGCAAAAACGGCCTTGAATATGCGGGAAGATCATCTTATTACAAAATCAAGAGGCTGCTTTTATCCAGAGGCGCCAGAAAAGATTTCACGGACGATTACGAAGAATACCAGAGTTGCGTCAAAATGATCTCGGACCGTCAAAAAAGCGAAGACGTGATCGAGCGATTAAAAATAATTAAAAATTTAAACCGCAAATCGACGACCAGACATTCTTTGCTGCACGATCTTGTCAGATCGGATTACGACTGGAAAACCATCGAACGCGTGATCCAGATGGGTGCGAACGCAAACGCCGTCGATAGAGAAGGCAAGACGGTATTAATGCTGCTTCTGTCAAAAAATTATACCGTCGATGAAAACACGCTGAAGTATTTTAAAAATATTTCAGCGACCGACAACGATGGAAACAACGCGCTGTTTTACTGCCGCAATTCGCTACCCAACACGATCTGCCTGCTCGTAAAGAATGGCCTGAAAATCAACGCGCGCAACCTGAACGGTGAGACTCCCCTGCTAAAACTGCTTTCAGATAATATAGACCTGAACGCCGCCCGAACAATGATAAACTGCGGCGCGGACGTAAATGCGAAAACCAAGGAAGGGCTGAACGCCATGATGTGCATCGCAAAATATGATAACGCTGAAAAAATATATGCTGCGGTAAATCTTTTGATATACTACGGCGCTAATATAAACGACACAGATATCAACGGCGATACGCCGCTTATCATCGCCGCAAGGGAAGGTAAGCTCACCGCCGTAAAAGCGTTTCTTAAAAACGGCGCGGACGTCAATGTAAAAAATCTGAAGGGTGAAAGCGCGCTTACCGAAAGCCGCCAGCGGAGGCAATCGGATGAAATTCCTCTGCTGCTGATAGGTTCGGGCGCGAATATAAAATTTGACGGTCCAGACGCTCTTCAGGAGCTTTTCTCCTGCCGCGATCAGAAAATAATAAATCTTCTGCTAGATATTAACTCGGATAAAATAGGCGAGTTCGATGACCGGCTGGCGGAAATTCTAAAAATTTATTGCAGTGACGATCAGTTTATCGCAACGCTGGCACATATCGCCAGACTGAAAAATGTCCCAAATGAAAAATTGTGGAATTTGCTTCAAAAGTACTATAAAATAGATAATCTGTATTTACTGGCGGCGGTTTCGTGCTTCGCCGACCGTGAATTGATTAACTTTTTGATGAGCAAGGGCTTTGAATTTCCGGCCGGACGTCTCCGTGAATTGCTGCTTTTAGCTGAACGCAGTAATAACCCGGCGGCTTTTGAAATCATTATGAACCGGATGAAGCCGCTTGACGGATATACGCTGTCAGAAATTAAAATCGACTTAATAAAAGGCCAAAAAATAGAATTGATTAAAATCCTTTTAAAAAGTATCCCGGACCTGGGTCATGACTTTTTAAAGCGCTCGCTCGAAGTATTCACCGAGGCGAAGGACATCGAAGGCATGACGCTTGCGCTGAAACTTATCAATAAAGAGAACAACAAAACCACGACTCAACCTGGAAAAACTAATACCGGCATTGACAAAGGCGTAAAAAAATGAGAAACGCAAAGCGTCGACATATCTCTAAGTTAAATGATATTAGGGAGTGAAAAATGAAAAAATGGGTCTTGCGGTTATTATTTTTGATTTTGCAACTATAGCCATTTTAATTAATTTATTTGTATTTCAATTATTGAATGCTCAAACATCTTCTCAAACTGTGATTTTAAAAGAAGGGTTCAATTTTATCAGTTTTACGGTAGTTCCTTCGATAACCGCAAAGCAATTAATTCAACACAGTCTGATAAGGAATAAATGAGCCTGTCCGACAACTTTCAAAAACAAGTGGTGAACTCAGGTTGGCGACTAATTCACCCGGCAATATTTCGTTT
>MWBZ01000032.1 GCA_002069765.1 bacterium ADurb.Bin243 | reverse complement strand
TATAAAGCTCGCAGGGCGAGCCCCAGCCTCAACTATTCACTATCCACTCTACACTATTCACTGATAAACTTACCCGCATGAAATGAATAAAAGCCATTTTGTATTTTTCGATAGATATATGAAATATTTAAAAATATCCGTAAGCCTTATACTGGGGCTCTTTTTTCTCTGGCTCGCCCTGCGAAACGCCGATCTCTCCGCCGCCGCCGCCAGGGCGCGCGGCCTGGATATTGCGCTGCTTTCGGCGGCGGTATTTTCTTTCTTCTATACACAGCTTATAAGGGCGGCGCGCTGGCATATGCTTTTAGACGGCGCCGCCGCGTCTTATTCCGACTCGCTGAAAGTTTTTTACATAGGGCTTTTCGCCAACTATGTCCTGCCGTTCAGGCTCGGCGAATTTTCCCGTCCCCTTATAATGAAAAAAGCCTGCGGCGCGAGCTTCAGCGCCACGCTCGGCGTCATATTCGTCGAACGCCTGCTGGATCTCGCCGGCCAGGTTTTTTTGCTGCTGTTCGTGCTTTTGTTTTCGCCTCTTCCCATAGACAACAGCCTGGTGGGGTATATTAAAACGGCTCTCGTGCTGGTGGCCGCGGTGTTCGCCGCCGGCTTCGCGGCGCTAAAGATGGTTTCTAAAAAAAGCGCCATGCGCGGCCGGCTGTCCGCCGTTTTTCATCGCCGCGCGCCGGAGGCCGGCGCTAAAATATCCGCCCTTATCAAGGCATTCAATACGGGCGCGGGCGTTTTTAAAGATAAAAAGCGCCTGGCGGCGGCTTTTGCGTATACCGTGATTTCCTGGTTCGTTTCCGCCGCGACTATAATGTTTTCCATGAAGGCGATGTCCATAAACCTGGCCTCGCCTTTTTTGTGCGCGTGCTTCGTACAGGCCGCGATAAGCGTGGCGCTGGTGATTCCGCCTCCGCCCGGCTTCGTGGGGACGTTCCATTATTTCTGCAAGGAAGGGCTCATGTTTTATTCCGTACCCGAAAGCGCGGCGGTGGCTTATGCGGTTTTATTCCACGCGCTGCAGATAGTTTTGATAGCCCTGCCCGCCTCATGGTTTATGATTTCCTATGGCATAAGCTTCGGCGACTTTATGAAAAAAAATGAAACGTATCAGTGACGGGATTTTCTTGTGGGCGTAAATAAGACCGGAAAAACCTGGAAATGATGAAAAAACAGGCCCTTTAAAATAAAAATCGGGGCGAGAGGACTTGAACCTCCGACCCCTTGCACCCCATACAAGTGCGCTAGCCAACTGCGCTACGCCCCGATTTTGTGATTACATTATACCTTAATCGATATCGATTTGTCAATATATTTTTTAAAAAAATTATGAAATATTAACAATCTTTAAAAACAAGGCAGGTAAAGGCGATTTATGATAATGATCGATTACGAAGTCAAACATTCTTTAATAAACAAAGCGGGCATGGGAATATTCGCGCTGAAAGACGTCGCGCGCGGCACGGTCGTATCCGCGCCGGATCAAATCGATAAGCTGTACAGGATCGAAGAAATCAACCGCATGCCGCAAGACTCCGTGGAATATCAGAGCTGCGTGAGATGGTTCGAAGAATATTACAGTTTTTCCAATAAATGGAGCGACGAATGCTATTACAACCACTCTTTCGAACCTAATTGCCTGTGGCACCTCGGTTTCGTTTTTTCCGCCCGCGCCATAGCGGCCGGCGAAGAGATAACGGTCGATTATTCCCACCTTCTCGAAGAAGGCGAAAAATCGATGTTTCGCGACTCGAAAACGGGCGAGCACGTGGTCGGGCTTAATTTCAGGGAAGCGATAAGAAGGTCGGCGGAAAAACTCGTTGAGATTTATAAATAAACAGTTTAATAGCGCTAAAATTTTGTTATAAAGTTAATTTGATTTATTGTTATTTCTCCGGTTATATGATATAATATAGTAATTTCGGATTTAGTGTTCATTTTTTTACAAGGACGGTATGATTTTTATGGATAAAAAAGTCGAAAAGCTTATTGACGATTTAAAATCCAATTCTATTTCGGTAAGGCTTGAAGCCGTAAAGTCCCTTTCACAGATGGACGCGCGCATCGTAGTGGAGCCGCTGTGCGTGAGCCTCACCGACAACAACGCCGAGGTCCAGATATTAGCGGCCAACGCGCTTTCCAGAATAAAAGACGCCCGCTCGGTGGATTCTCTCGTCAAAGCGCTCGAAGACAGCAACAAAAAAGTCAGAGAAGCGGCTATAGTGGCCCTTGGTGAAATCGCCGACAAGCGCGCGGTGGAAAGCCTCATCAAAATGCTGTCGGATCCCAACGGCGATATCCGCGCCGCGGCCGTCTCGGCCTGCGGGCGCATAGGCGACGAAAAAGCCGTGGAATACGTCATTAAACTCCTTGAAGATAATAACAACGACGTCCGCATGACAGCGGTTTCGGTTCTGGGGTCGCTGTGCAGCGCCAGGGCGGTGGAGCCTCTGGTAAAGGCCCTGGCTTCCGGTTTCGGACCGCTTAAAATAAAAATGATCGAGGCCCTCGCCAATATAGGCGATTTCAGCGCCCAGAAGCCCATAATAGACTCGCTCAAAGACAGCTCGGGCCAGGTCCGCTCGGCCGCGGCCTTCGCGCTCATCAGGCTCGGCGACGAAAACGCCATCGAGCCGCTCATCGCCGCCCTGAAAGACACTAACGCCGACGTCCGCAAATACAGCGTTCTGGCGCTCGGCGAGATCCGCGACGAGCGCGCCATAGATTCCCTGATAGAGGCTCTTTCCGACAAACAATGGGAAGTCCGCGCCAATGCGGCCGTCGCCATAGAAAAAATCGGCGGCGAAAAAGCCATAGGGGCCCTTTTAACGGCCATGGCCGACCGCAATTCACAGGTCAAGGCCAACGTCTCCCGAGCCCTGGTTTCCAACGCCAATGAGTCATGCACGGAAACTCTCATCAAATATATCGAAGACGAAAATAAAGAAGTCAGGATCAATATTATTACCACTCTCGGCAGGATCGCCACCGACGAAGTGATCGATCCGCTGTGCCGCTCGCTGTCCGACAATAACGCCATAGTCAGAAAGACGGCCTGCGAGGCGCTGGCCAACACCGGAAACGACCTGTGCGTTGAGCACCTTATAAAATTATTGGACGACGAATCCGAAGACGTCAAACTTTCGCTTATAGCCGCCCTGGGCCGTATCGGCAATGAAAAATCGCTCGACGGACTGGTCCCTTTGCTCAAAGACAAGTCCGCTGAAGTAAGAAAAGCCACTGCGCGCGTTTTGAAAGAAAACGGAAAATTCCACGTGCAGTGCAGTTTTGAAAACGGACTCGCCAAATTCCATAAAGGCCTCGTTAAAGAGGCCATCGGCGAATGGGAGAAGGTCATAGAGTCCGACCCTTACAACGAAGAGACCCTTTTTTACGCGGGAACCGCTTATATAATGGAAGGCCTCTACGCCAACGCTATAATTTCCTTCAAGAAAGTGCTCGAAGTAAATCCGGCCAACAGCGAGGCTTATCTCAAACTGGGCGAAGCCCTTTACAGAAACTCGATTTATGACGACGCGCTTATTTATCTTCAAAAAGCCGTTCAGCTGCTGCCGTATAACGTCGAGGCGCACAACCTCCTTGGCGAAACCTACGCCTGCAATTCCATGCTCGACGAAGCCATACTGAAGTTCCGCCGCGCGATGGAAATAAACCCCGCCGATACAGTCAGTTACATCAATCTCGGCTCCATTTACACCCGTAAAAAAATGTTCGACCAGGCGGTGAAATACCTCAGAAAAGCCCTGGAATATAATCCAAATTCCGCGGAAACGCTTTACACGCTGGCCATCACCTGCGGAGAGATGGGGCAGAAAAACGACGCCATACAGCATTTTAAAGAAGCGCTCGCGATATCGCCGGACGATTACCGCATACACTATAACCTGGGGCTAATTTATCTCGCGCAGGGCAGCCTGGAGCAGGCCGCCGAGCATCTGCAGAAGTCGCTCAGCGCTAAAAATATAGACACGTACTTCAAGCTCGCAGGCGTTTACAATATCCAGGGCGCGTATCAAAAGGCGGTCGCCCTTCTCAACGAAGCGGCCTCGCTGCAGCCCATGAACGTTAAAATATTCATCGAGCTCGGCAAAATTTATAAAGATAAAAACATGCACGAGGAAGCTATCGAAAATTTCAGGCGCGTAGAAGAGCTCGAACCGGATAACGCCGAAGTAAGGCTGCTTCTGGCCGGCCTGCTTTATTCCAAATTCAAATACGCCGAATCGGTTTCCATATTCGAGGCCCTCGTGCTTAAAGAGCCCGCCAATATAGAGGCTCGCATCGGCTACGCGCGTAACCTCATAGCGCTCAATCAGAACTATAAGGCCATATCCGAACTGAAATCCGTCATCGAGTACGAGCCTAAACACGCTCCGGCGTATGTTCTTCTGGCCCGCTGTCAGCTCCACGACAACCGCGTCAACGACGCTTTCGACACTCTCAAGCGCGCCTATGAAATAGATCCGGGCGACCTGGAAACCAATATAGAGCTCGGCGTAGTTTACCGCGACCGCGGAATGCTCGAAGAGGCCATGCGGCACTTCAAAAGCGCGCTCGACATCGCCCCGAAAAACTCGAAAGCTTATTTTGAAATGGGCCGCACATACAGCGAAATGGGCAACAGCTCCGAAGCGCTTGTGCTGTTTAAAAACGCTATAGAAGAAAATCCTAAAGATTACAGATCGTATCTGGGAATGTCGCTCATACTCAAGCAGCAGGGGGCCGTTTCCGAAGCCATACTTATGATGAAAAAGGCCCTCGAAATCGAGCCCGATTTCATCGACTGCCTTATGAACCTGGGCGCCGTTTATTACGAGCTCGAAGACTATAAGCGCGCTCTCGATTCTTACCAGAAGGCCGCTTCGCTCGATTCCACGGCCGTAGAAGCTTCGCTCAAATGCGGGTTCTGCCATTTCATGCTCAAGCAGTACGCCGAAGCGCACGAGAAATTCGAGGCGATAGTCGCTATGGGAGACGAAAAATACTCTCTCACATGTTATATTCAATTAGCCGAGATCGCCGCGATCAAAAACAACGCGTCCCAGGCTTCGGCTTATTATGAAAAAGCCTTCGCCCTGGCTCCGTCCGACGGCGAAATAGTCAAAAAACTCGCCGACACATACTTCAAGCTCGGCCGTTTCTCCGAAGCCGCCGAAAAATATAAAGCGCTGCTTAATATCTCGCCGCGGCTCAAGGAAGCTGAATTCAAACTCGGCGTGCTTTACACGCGCACTTCCAACTATAACGACGCCATATTCTATTTGAACCGCGTCGCCGGCGAATACGAGGACAACATCGATTTCATATCGAGCGTTTCCAGGTGCGAGTTCGAACTGCGCCGTTTCGACGACGCCATGACGCATTACAAGAGGCTTCTCACTTACGAGCCCGACAACACCGACGCGCTTTATAAGATAGCCGAAATAGACTACGGCAGAAAGAACTACGAAGAGGCTCAGCTCGCGCTCAATAAATATATTAAAATAAAGCCGGGCGATTTTAACGCATATCTTCTCAACGGCCACTGCGCCAGAAAGATGAACAATTTCGACGCGGCGGTCGCCAATTATATGAAATGCCGCGAGATCGCGCCGGAATATTGCGAAGTGAACATGGCCCTGGGTGCTCTTTACTTCGATCTTCATAAAGAAGAATTAGCCCTGGCGTGCTTTAATAAGGTCATCGAAAAAGAGCCTTTCAACGTTAACGCAAATTACATGAGCGCACTTTCTTACATGGCGCTTTCAAATTTCACCGCCGCCGCCGCGGGCTTCAAAAAGGTGATCGAGCTCCAGCCGGCCAACAAGGAAGCCCTTATCAAGCTGGCCCGCATCAGGAAAATGAATGAAAATTACGAAGAGGCAACCACGCTGTTTATGAAGGCTCTCGAAATTTCGCCCGATATGCCTGAAATAACCCTTGAAATAGGCGAATGCCTCATGAACGCCAGAAGGTTCGCGGAAGCCGTCAGTTATTTTTTGAAACTGCTGTCCGCCGAGCCTAAAAACGCCAGGGCGCTTTTAAACCTGGCTAAAATCAAAGAAGGCCTGGGCGAAACGAATAACGCCCTTTCATTTTATGAAAGGCTTTTCGAAGTCGATGAAAACAGCATCGAAGCATGCGCCGGAATGGCCAAGATACTTTACGCCAGAGGTCAGCTCGATAAAGCGATGTTTCTGTACCAGAAAGCCCTTAAATTGAGGCCGGACGATCTCGGAATAATGACGAGCCTTTCGGAAATTTATCTCAAGCTCAAGCACGAGCCTGAAGCGCTTTCGGTGTTCAACGAAATGCTCAGAATCGACCCTAAAAATACCGGCGCCATGATAAATCTGGCGAAGCTCTACCGTTCGCGCTCACAGTTCTCCGATGCGCTCAAACATTACATAGCGCTCGGTTTCGATTACGAATCCGCGATGGTCTATAAAGAGCTCGGCGAAACAGCTAACGCGCTCACGTATTTTGAAAAGGCGATAAAGTCCGACGCCGGCAATATCAACGCCAGGACCGAAATCGGAGAGCTTTATCTCAAGCAGAAAAAATACTCCGACGCGCTCAAGCATCTTGCGGCCGTAATAGAACTCAAACCGGACAGCTTCAGGGCCCGCTATCTTTCGGGCCTGGCCTGCTTCGAACAGGGCCTTTTCGAGCGTTGCAGAAACGAATTCGAGCAGTGCGTAAAAATCGACGGAACTTCGGCCGACTCGTTTTTCTATCTGGCCGAATCGCATTACAACCTCGAAAATTTCGCCGCCGCAAGGCAGAATTATTTAAAGGCGCTTTCGCTCGCCTGCGAAATACCGCTTATTCACAACCGGCTCGGTTTTATAAATTTCAAAGAGCATAATTATGAAATGGCCGAAACCGAATTCAAAAAAGCGCTCGCGAAAGACGCGGCCAACGTCGAGGCTAATTACCATCTCGCCCTCATAGAGATCGCGCACGCCAGGTATAACGACGCTATTTTAAGGCTCAAGAAAATAACCCTTAACCGCAATACTTCCGATACTTACGCCAAACTCGCCGAAGCGCTTTATAAATCAGGGCATTGCGAACAGGCGCTCGAAGAGGCTCTGAATTCGCTCAAAAAAGACCCGAACAACACCGACGCCCATTACTACCTGGGGCTTTCTCAGAAAGAACTCAAACGCTACAGGGACGCAGAAACAAGCTTCATCAAATGCTGCGAAATAAATCCCCGCTACTACAAGGCGCAGCTCGAGCTGGGCATTATCTACAACGAAGAGGGAAAGGTGCTCGAGGCTAAAACTATTTTCGACAGCATAGAGCAGAATATCACCGAATCCGACATGCCCGAATTTTATTACAACAAGGCCCAGGTACTCACGCGCGTCGGCGACATAGAAGGCGGCATTAAGATGTTCTACCAGTCGATAAACCTTGCGCCCAAATTCGACAGGGCCATGTGGGAGCTCGGCTACGCGCTTATAAAGGCGGGACGCGGCGAGGAAGCCATCAAGATTTTCGAGCGGCTGCTCGAGCTCGACAATAAGAACGCCCAGGTATTTTATGAGCTCGGCGCCCTTTATTGCGCCCTGAGCGGCGAGGAGAACAAAAAGAAAGCTTTGAAGCATATGCACGATTATATCGCCCGTGAGCCGGAAGCGCCCATGGGATACTATTATCTCGGCAAACTCTACCAGGAAACTTTCCATGAAACCAAAGCCATAGAATATTATGAAAAGGCGATAGAATATAAACCCGACATGGTAGAAGTGTGCTTCGAGCTCGGCAGGCTTTACCGTTTCATCAGAAAACCCGAAAAGGCCATAACGCATCTTCTCAAAGTTATCAAAAAGAACTCGGCCAACGTAGACGCGCTCAACGAAATAGCCCAGGCCACATACGATAAAAAACTTTATGACGAGGCCGTCGAATGGTTCGAAAAAGTCCTTATGATCAAGGCGGACAACGTGGACGCTCTTTCGAAGCTCGCCTTCATTTATAATGAAACGGGCCGCCTCGGCGAAGCCGCAGGCGCTTATGAAAAGCTTCTCGAAATTTCAGGAAAAGACCATGCGGTCATTTACAGCCTCGCCGAGATAAATTACAAACTCGAAAAAAACCAGACTGCCTTAGATTTGATTAAAACCGCGCTGGAAATAGCCCCCAACGAAAAAAAATATCTCAACCTCAAAGGAAAGATATTGATGGCTCTCGGCCGCGACGAAGAAGCCGTTCTGGCTTTTGAAACGGTATTGGGCGCCGACGGAAAGAACCTTGAGGCGCTTTATAACACCGGCGTCGCGAAAAGGCGAAGCGGCTCGGTAGACGAGGCTTTGCTTTATTTCAGGCGCGCAGTGGAGACCAATTCCAAACATATAGATTCGTATATAAGCCTTTCGCAGATCTACAGGGAACGCGAAGATATGGAAAACGCCATAGGGCTTATAGAGCAGGCAATAGCCATAAGCCCGGAGTCCGACTCCCTGCTTTATCGTCTGGGCGGCTATTATAAAGACGCCAAGTATTATGAAAAAGCGCTTTCTACTTTCCAGAAAGCCGCGGCCATAAACCCTTCCAACAGCGAAGCGCTCTTCGAAACCGCAGTCATATCGTATCTTAAAAAATCATACGCTGACGCGCTCACCGCGCTGAAAAAAGCGGGAGCGGCCAATCCGAACGATTTTAAAATATTCGCTCTGGCGGGAGAAATTTACTATAAGACCGAACGCTACGACGAAGCCCGGGCAGAGCTTAAAAAGGCGCTCGCGATAAATTCGACGCTCGCCGACGCCAATTATTACCTTGGCAGGATTTTTGCCGATTCCCGCGAATACGTCGAGGCGATATCGCAGTTCGAAAAAGCACTCGAAGCCGATCCGTCCAGGTTCGATTGCCTCCTGGCTCTGGCGGGCGCTTATCAGGCGATGGAAAATAACGAGGAGGCTGTCAGGCATTACAAGCGCGCCGTCGAAATTTCTAAAAACGATCCGGCCGCCGTTATAGCATTAGGAGACCTTTATTTTAAACTTGGAGATTTCGACAACGCCATCACTTTATACCGCGAACTCAAAGCCAAAAAAGCCGGGGATTATGAAACCGTTCTTTCGAAGCTTTCGCAGTGCTATTTCAATAAGCAGATGTGGTACGACGTTATCGAGACGGGAAACGAGCTTTTAAGCCTTAAACCCGATGATTTAGAAACCCTTTTCACAGTGGCCGAAGCTTCCGAAGAAGGCCAGAACGCCACTCAGGCCGAAAATTACCTGCGCAAAATAATAGGCTTTCATCCCGGAAACATCGAGGCCCGGCTCAAACTCGGGGCCCTTTACGCAAGGCAGAAAGACCATGACGCCGCCATCATACAGTATAAGGAAGCCCTGAAAATCAACGAAAACAGGATAGACGCAAATCTCGAGCTCGGAAAGCTCTATAAAATTAAAAATTTCATAACCGAAGCCATCGAGCAGTTCAGAAAAATTTCATCGCTGAGCCCGAATAGTTACGACGCCAGGTTCAACCTGGCCGTGACGCTTTTCGAAAATTCTCTTTTCGAGGAATCGCGCGAAGAGTTCGAAAAAATAATTAAAATGACTCCCAAGCAGCACGCGCCGTATTATTACCTGGGCCTCATAAACGAAGAAAAAGGAATGATGAACGAGGCTATTTCCGAGTATAAAGCGGCCATAGCGCAGAAGCATGATTATGTAGAAGCGCATTTTAAACTCGCCGACGTGTACCTTAAAAAGATGCTCACGGAAGAAGCTATTTCACATTATAAAGAGGTCATCAAGTACGACGAAAAGAACTTCGAGGCTCATTTTAAACTAGGCCAGGCGTACCGCGATAAAGGCATGATAGAAGAGTCGGTCAACGCTAATATTTCAGTCATAACGCACGCGCCCATCGATTCTCCTTATGCCGAAAAGGCCCGCCAGCTTATAAAGCCTCAGACCAAAACCAGCTTCTGGAAAAAATTCTAACTTAAAATACCGCTTCGCGTATGCGAGGCGGTTAAACCTGAAAAAAGGCCGTTACGAAAAACAATCGTGGCGGCCTTTTTTAGATACAGAATTTTTCCGGAGCGTATTTTTATTCGGCGCCGTTCAGTGATGCGACGAGTTCGTTGACGAACGCGTCCGAAGCTATAAGTTTTTCTTCCGAAGGGACGAATTTTACTTTATACATGTCTTTTATGACTTTCATTTTATAATTGGTGAGCACAAGTTCTATTATTTTCAGGCCCTGAGGGTCCCAGCCGAAAGAGCCGAATACGCCGGCGGTCTTACCTTTCAATTCGACGGTCGCCAGAAAGAATAGAAAATCCCACATGGGTTTTAATACCGTCGAGCAAACGGTCGAAGAGCCGAACAGCACCGCGTCGGCGGAAGAAATTTCTGCGATGACCGCGGACATCTGCGATTCGCTCATCGCGAAAGGGATTTCGGCGACGAAAGTTTTTATGCCGCGCATTTTCAGAAGAGATTCTATGTGATAAGCCATTTTCATGGTGCTTCCGTACATTGACGAATATACTATTACGGCTTTTTTTACGCCTGCGGAAGCTGGCGCGAAGCTCCAGTCGAGATAATGCTTGATATGCGTGCCGATTCCCGAGTTTATGAACGGGCCGTGCGAAGGAAGCAGCAAATCGATTTCCATTTCTTTTATTTTGTTATAAGCCGCCACTACCTTCGTGCTGTAGACGCGCATTATGATTTCGTAATATATCTTGAATTGCGCGAAAAAATCTGTGTCGTACTCTTCGCGGCTCATTTCGCTTGAATATACGCCGTTTCTCTGACAGTAATGGGCCCCGAACGCGTCGCACGTGAAAAGCGTTTTTTCTTCCCTGTAGTAGGTAAACATAGTGTCGGGCCAGTGAAGAAAAGGTGCCGCTACGAACTTTAAAGTTTGCGACGGGCCTATTTTTATTTCCGTGGAGTCGTCGGCCTTAGTTACGTCAAGTTTGGAGTTGAAAGAATTGGCCAGAAAATTTTCGGCCGCCTTTGAAATGACGATGCGCGCTTTGGGCGCGAGTTCGAGAAGCTTTAAAAGCGATCCGGAATGGTCGAGCTCGTTGTGCTGGATCACTATATAGTCTATTGCCGCGGGATCGATTATCTGTTTTATGTTGCCTATGAATTCGTCGAAAAATTTTAATTTGACCGTATCGATGATTACGTTTTTTTCGCCCTTTATTAAAAAAGAATTATAAGTTGTTCCATGTTTGAGCGGCATGAGAAGGTCGAAGACGTCGAGTTCGGGATGTTTTACCCCTATGCTGTAAACGGTTTCGCTGATTTTAACGACTGGCATTTTTATTCCTCGCTTTATAAATTTATAATAAATTTAACGGTTCCGAACCGCTTCCGGCTTTCTAATTTGCGCCGGCGGCGAAATCATTATATCAAAATTCCGCCGAAATATCAAACGCTAATCCTGTTTTATCCGCTTGCTAAAACGGCCCGGAATTTGAGAAATATAAGTAAAAGTATTGAAATTATCGCTGAAATCTGGTATCATATAAAAAACTTTATTTACTCGCCGGATAAAATTTATCGGCGGGCCTTGAATTTAAGGGGGAAATTATTTAATGTCTAATCTGAACGAAGCGGGCGGCGCCGGAAGCCAGAAAGCCGCATCTGAAAACGCTCCTGTAAGCGTTATTTCTAACTTCATTAAAGATATAATCAACGACGATCTTAAAAGCGGAAAGCATGCGGGCATAATCACCAGGTTTCCGCCCGAGCCTAACGGCTACCTGCATATCGGCCATGCCAAATCCATATGCCTGAATTTCGGTCTCGCAAAAGAATACGGCGGCCGCTGCCATTTGCGCTTCGACGATACGAACCCGTGCAAGGAAGACATAGAATATATAGAGTCGATAGAGCGCGACGTCAAATGGCTCGGTTTCGACTGGAACGAGCATCTGTACTATGCTTCCGATTATTACGACGCGCTTTACGAATACGCCGTGGCGCTTATAAAAATGGATAAGGCCTACGTATGCGAACTCACCAACGAAGAAATGCGCGAATACCGCGGCACGCTCACCGAAGGCGGAAAGCACAGCCCGCACCGCGACAGGCCCGTATCCGAAAGTCTCGAGCTTTTCGAGCGCATGAAAAAAGGCGAGTTCGAAGACGGAAAACTGGTGCTGCGCGCCAAAATAGACATGAGCTCGCCCAACATAAATATGCGCGACCCCATAATATACCGCATAAGGCATACCACGCACCACCGCACGGGCGATAAATGGTGCATATATCCCATGTACGATTTTACCCACTGCGTTTCGGACGCCATCGAAAAGATAACGCATTCCATATGCACCCTCGAATTCGAAGACCACAGGCCTTTGTATGACTGGTTTTTAGACGTTCTCAAGACCGAATGCCATCCCAGGCAGATCGAGTTTGCGCGCCTCAACCTTACCTTTACCGTCATGAGCAAACGCAAGCTGCTCGAGCTCGTAGAAAAAAAATACGTCAGCGGCTGGGACGACCCGCGCATGCCTACCATATCGGGGCTCAGGCGCCGCGGCTACACCGCCGAAGCCATAAGGAATTTCTGCGAAATGATAGGAGTCGCTAAATCGAACAGCACGGTCGATTTTGCGATGCTGGAATACTGCGTCAGGGAAGACCTCAATAAAAAAGCCATGAGAGTTATGGGCGTTCTTAAGCCGCTGAAGGTCGTAATCACCAATTATCCCGACGGCCAGGTCGAAGAGCTCGACGCCCAGAACAATCCCGAAGACGAAAGCGCGGGAACGAGAAAAATACCTTTTTCGAAAGTCATCTATATCGAGCGCGATGATTTCCGCGAAGACCCGCCCAAACAGTTTTTCCGTCTCGCGCCCGGCCGCGAGGTGCGCCTCAAACACGCTTATTACATTAAATGCGAAACCGCCGTCAAGGACGAAAAAGGCGAAATAACGGAACTGCACTGCACTTACGACCCCGCGACGAAGGGCGGCTGGTCCGACGACGGCCGCAAAGTCCAGGGCACGCTTCACTGGGTTTCGGCGGCTCACGCCCTCGAGTGCGAAGTGCGTATTTACGATCAGCTTTTTACAAAGTCCAATCCGGACGAAACGGCGAGCGGCGACTACAAGGAAAACCTCAACGAAAATTCGCTTGTCAAGCTTTATCCGTGCTACGTGGAGCCGGGGCTTAAATCGGCTAAAATCGAAGACCGTTACCAGTTTTTAAGGCAGGGCTACTTCTGCCTGGATTCGGATTCTACGCCCGATAAGCTTATATTCAACAGGACCGTTTCGCTTGTAGACACATGGGCGAAGCTGGAAAAAAAGATACAGAAAAAATAATTTAAAAAAATAGAAAAATGAACGAGGTTTAATAAATATATAAATTGGGGAGGGTATTAAGTGATAAAAACCGAAATCGGGGATATCGCGGGATATATCTGGAAATATCTCGACAAAGAAGGCGAAACTGAATATTCTGCGCTGAAAAAAGCCATCAGGGAAAAGCACGACGTGGAGGAGCAATTCTTCGTAATGGCCATAGGCTGGCTTCTGCGCGAAAACAATATACAGGTCGTAAACGACGGCAAAAAAATCGACACTTCTAAAGTTAAAATACAATAGCCGGCAGCATTGCCTAAAAAAGCTCGAAAGGAAAGTTAGAATTGAAAATCCTACTCGCAAACGACGACGGAATACACGCAGGCGGGCTTCATAACCTAGCCGACGCGCTCGCCGGCGGCGGGCATGACGTTTACGTGGTCGCTCCCGAATCTGAAAAATCGGCCACCAGCGCGGCTATCACATTGCACAATCCGCTCAGGTTCAAGGAGTATAATTCACGCAAGGCCGGCTCCGCCAGAAAATACTTTTACGTTAACGGCACGCCCGCGGATTGCGTCAAGCTCGGGGTGAAGGTCATATTGCCGGAGCTCGGCGTAAGGCCCGATCTTGTGATATCCGGGATAAATCACGGCCCGAACATAGGTCTGGATATAAGATATTCCGGAACGGTGGCGGCCGCCTACGAGGGCGTCTTCATGAACTACCCTTCTATAGCCGTTTCCATTGCGTCGTATAAGCCCGATCCTGAATATTCTACGGCTTCCGCTTTTATACGCGACAACCTGGAAAGCCTTTATAAAAAATGCCTGCAACACGGCAACAGGTTTCTTCTCAATATTAACGTGCCGTCTAAAAAACCCGGCGAAATAAAGGGCCATAGAATAACCCGCGTCAATAATTTTCGCTACGACGATTCTTATAAAAAAATCGACGCGCCCACTTCCAGCGCATATTACTGGCTTTCGGGCAAGCGTGAAAATATAGAGCCGGCCTGCGACACAGATTATACTTCCGTAGAAGAAGGCTATATATCGATTACTCCGCTTCAGGTAGATCAGACCGATTACAGGGCCCTCGAGTCCTTTCGGGAGCTTTGACGGGTTCCGGCAGCGCGCCGCAGCCTTCGGCCGCGTGCGTTTTTATGCCGATATATTAAAAGAAAAATTTTTATTGGAGGGACAATAATGAATATCATCGAAAAATTAAAAGAAATGAATATAGAGCTTCCAAAGCCGGCGGCGCCTCTTGCCGCTTACGTTCCGGTGGTCGTTTCCGACGGCGCTGCATACGTTTCCGGCCAGCTTCCGGTTAAAGACGGCAAAGTTATTTACAGCGGCATTTTTGGAAACGATATAAGCGTCGAAGACGGCCAGAAGGCTGCGGAACTATGCGCCATAAATATTCTTGCGGCCCTTTCGGGCGCGCTCGGCGGAGACCTGAGCCGCGTAGGCCGCCTCGTTAAAATTTCCGGGTTCTGCGCCTCGTCGCCTGATTTCAAAGACCATCCAAAAGTCATAAACGGCGCTTCCGAATTTTTCAAAAAAGTCATGGGCGATAACGGCGCACACGCGCGCGCGGCCCTCGGCGTTTCTTCCCTTCCGCTCGGCGCTGCCGTCGAGATAGAGGCTATATTTAAAATCAACTAGCGCCGCATCGTTTTTGACGGTACTATAAAAAACGCGATAAGCTCTTTGTTATTAATGCCGATAACTAATAGGGGCGGTTACGCCCGTTTTATATTGCCAGTATTTCATTAATCGAGGAGTTTATTAAATATGGACCAGTCGAATGCGATAGACCTTCAAAAATTAATAGGTTTAATCAACGATCCGTCCGCTAAAATCAAAATCGACGGATTGCGCGCTATTGATAACATAAAGAACTGGAGCGTTTATTCGGTTTCCGAAATAAAGCAGCTGTTCGAAATCCTGGATCAGAACATTAACTACCCGCGCTCCGACGTGCGGCTTCATGTGGAACACGCCCACGCCAAAGTGAAAAAAGCGCTCGGCGATCTTATGGCGACCAACCCGCTGGATTTCGCGTCTTCCATATCGGCCGAACTCGTTTCGGACGAGCCTTCTGAAGAACGTGCCGCCGCGTCTAAAGCGCAGGCGCCCCATGCGCCGAAGGCGGTAAAGTCTTATGCGCGCGAAACGATCGACGACTCTTCGGCCGATATAATATCGTCGGTCGAAGCCGCAGGCTCAGGCGTCGAAGAAACAGGACAG
The DNA here is from genome assembly GCA_002069765.1 of bacterium ADurb.Bin243. GTDB lineage: Bacteria > Muiribacteriota > UBA9980 > UBA9980 > UBA9980 > UBA9980. The sequence continues at coordinate 21,989 of MWBZ01000032.1, read as the reverse complement.
CAGCCGGCGGACACGCGCCAGGAAAATCAGAACGCGCGCGAAGCGAAAAACGCGGCCTTAAAATCCAGGGCGGCCTCCAAACCGAAACCTCAGATGATCGTGGTTTATGCGAGCCCCGAGGGCCGGTTTGCCAAATATTTTCGCACGCTGATTTCGCTTCTCGTATTTTCCGTCTTTCTATTCGCCGCCTATCCCCAGATCACAACCAATACCGATGCCGGAAAATTAGCCATGGGTTTCACGGCGGCTTATCTTTTCCTGCTGCTGTGCCCCGTCACCTTCGTAAGTTCCGGTACCAAAATACGAATCGCGCTGTTGTCTTTTATAGGGACGGTCTTTTATATGTGTTTTTCTTCGGGGCTGGGAGTGGATTTTCAGCTTGCCGAAAGAATAAAGCAACTTAATATAGCGCTTCCGCAGGATTTTAACTTGAACGAATTTATCGTAAAGTTAAGCATCATGCTCACTCTCGTTTCGACGACGATAATTTTTCTCGCGGACGAGCATATCGGTCGCGGATACAGAATTTTTCTTTTCACGCTGGGCGTTTATTCGATGGCTTCGGTAGCTGAAAATTTCGTTACCAGCGCGGGAGTTAAAGAAATATTTCTTGAAAACGGCGGCATCGGGCAGAAAATACCCTTTATTTTTCTCAAGCCTTTTTATTTCGCCGCCAATATTTTTCTTCCTCTTGGAATGATAATCCTGGCTTTTGAATTTTTGAGCGATCTTTTCGAAGTGTCGTTCAGAAAAATGTTTTCGACTTTCGCCAGCATGGTTCTCGTCGGCGGATCATGCGCTTTTTTCTTTTTTTATCTCAACGATTTTTCGGTCGTGAACGTTTCCAATATAGTTATCAAGCAGACTATCAATATCGATAAAATATCATCCGCCGATTTTTACGGTTCCGTACATACTTTTATGGCGCAGAAGGGCGATATCAAAGAGTCGGTCCTCGACAGGCTTAGAGTCGCCAGGGCGGAAATATATTCCAGCTCCGAGGCCGAAACTGAAAACAGGGTCCCGGAGAAAATACTTCCCGGCCCGCTTAAAAACCCGTGCATATCGCCTAACGGATATTATCTGGCTTACGTGGCTTATGACGGCAAGAAATCCGACATAATGTTTTATAACCTTAAAACCCGCGGCGAAACCAAGGCCATAATAGACGACGGCGCTTTTAACGATTTTCCGGTTTTTTCTCCGGCCTCCGATAAAATAGCTTTCATATCCAACAAAAGCGGCGCGGACAACATTTATACCGTTAATATAGACAAAAGCGGCCTCAAGCAGATAACTAACACGGCCACGCAGAAATCCCACCTCGTATGGGCGCCCCAGCGCAACAGCCTTTCGTACCTTGAAAACGGCGCTCTGATAAGGCTGCCTCTCGAAGTCAGCAAGAACGAATTCGCCGATCCTAAAGAAAAGGCCAGGCTTCTTACTACGGTTATCGACAGGCTGATTCCAAACGTAAAGCCGCAGTGCGATATCTCGACTTTAAAGCCGGACCTGCTCAATATAAAATTTAAAACTGCAAGCAAGAACCTGGCGGAGGTTTTTCAGGAAATAGCCGCCATAATGATAACGGCCGTTAAAATATTCGAAGACGCGAGCGGAATCGAAAAAATATGCGTCAGCGTGAGCTACTTCAACGACCGCCTTGAAATAACCACCATACCGGCCATAATAAAACAGAATATCGAAGACGTGAAATTCGTCAATCCCGAGCGGATAAAGATATGGCTTAAAAATTCAACTGTTTATATAAACGACAAGGTAAAAGTTTTCGAATAGCCGTTTCCGGCGGCCCGCTAAGAGTCCTGGCCGGCCGCGCCTGAAGGGCGCCCGGCTTTTCTGAGCATCGATCCGATTACGAACGGAAAAATAACGAAACTGAATAAAATAAGGCCTTCGATAAGAAACATAAGAGACATCGGAGGCCTTATTCCTTTAGATAAATACCATTCGCCGTTCGCGATAACCACTATCACGAAATTGTTTATGAAATGCGCGGCCATCGAAGGCAGGATCGAGCCGGTGCTTATTTTGAGCATGCTCAGGTAAAAGCCGATGACCGCGGTAGGGATGAAGCGGTAGAAAGAAAAATGAAATATTCCGAAGAGAACGCCGCAGATGAGAGCGGAATAAAACGGGCTGTATTTTTTTACGAGCGCGTTGAGGACCATTCCGCGGAACATGACTTCTTCGCAAATCGCAGGCAGAAGGGCCGTTATTACGGCTATCACGAAAAGGCCCGACGCGGAATCGGCCATGATGGCTTTTTGAAGCTGTTTGAGCATCTGTTCTGGAGGGCTGGAGACGACCGACTGGAAAATAGTGACGACGGTGGTGAAGCCGAATCCGCATAGCGCCACGAAAACGGAGAAGGCGAGAGTTTTAAGCCCGGGCACTTTGAACTCTATGGTATTGAGAAAATTTCCGTAAACCAGCTTTATGAAGATAAACGCCGGCAGGAATATAAAGAAAATTTCGGTAATTATGAGTCCGGTTTTTATTTCGAAGAACGTCTGCACGAAAGAGCCGGCGTAATAAAGCAAGACGAGCTGGAAAACGAAGAAAAGCTTTACGATGTTTAATTCCTGGTTGACTTTGAGGGTTTTATATTTCCAGAAATATAAAACGTCGATATCTTCCGACGGCCTGAACAGTACGTTTTCCGAAGCGAAAGTCCTGGCCGCGCCTACGAGCGTGATCAGGGAAAACGCGATATTGACGGCAAAAGTCAATAGCGCCAGGGATATTTTATAATCGGAAAGCAGCATGCCTTTGAGAAGCAGCGTCAGGTTGACGACCGGCACCAGGGCGCTGGAAAAATTAAGGGAGTAGCCCGGAAGCATCGAAACCATCGGCGGCAGCATGAAAACCAATAATATGGGAGTCATATAGTTCTGGGCTTCTTTGAAATTGCGGGCGAATATAGCCACCTGCATCATCAGCGCGGACATTATGCAGGCGATAGGGACCATAAAAACGAAAATGGCGATTATGGAAAAAGGCGATATCGAAAAATTGACTATATTTAAAGCGCGAGAGGCCTCGGAAATTTTTTTTATAATAAAAAAGCCGTGGGTGAACGTTAGCGATATGCTCGCGAGGTTTATCATTATCGAAAACATGGTAAGGCAGAAAACCGCCAGGAATTTTCCGAACATTATATCGAGAGCTCCGGCGGGGGCGAGAAGAAGCGTTTCTAAAGTGCCGCGCTCCTTTTCCATTGCCGTCACGTCGATGGCCGGATAAAAAGCGCCTATGGTGGCGAACATTATTATTACCATCGGAAGGATGCGCGCGAGTAAAGAATCGCCTATCTGCGACGGTGAAGCGATGTTGACGCTGTTTATATCGAAAGGAAAGATAAGCGTTTCGGAGATATTCAATCTGGATAGATTGCCTTCCACCAGCTCGCCTTTGTAATTTCTTACGGCGTTGACTACTTCGGCCCGCGCGACGCTGGATTTGTCGTTGGCGAGATCGAATTTTAAAGTTATTTCTGAACTTTTCGAGGCCTGTATATTTTTTTCGAAATCTTTTGCCAGCTCGATGTAAGCGCTAAGCTCGTTGCGCGTTATAAGGCTCTGTATTTCGGCGGTGGCAAGGGAGGCGAATTTGATATCGTAGTTGATTTTATATTTGGCGAAGTAGCGCCGGATCGAGTCCGTGAAAGGCGGATAATCGCGGTTGATTATGACGCTGGTTTTGGATTTTTTAACGCTTTGCGAGGATTTTACGAACATATAAGCCGAGGTGACGCTGATTAGAGGATAAATGATGATCGGCAGCAGCACCATCATGAAAAGAGTCGTCCTGTCGCGGAGCATATATTTAAGCTCGTGGGCGAATATTATCAGCGTTTTTTTCAGATTAAAGTTATAATTCACGGCTATCGGCGCCTTTCGCTTCTATCGAACTCATGAAAAGATCTTCGAGTGAACGGCCGTTCATTCCGTTTTTATACTTTAGCTCGTTGATTCGGCCGGACTGGATAATGCTTCCTCTGTGAAGTATAATAATGTTTTCGCAAAGCCTTTCGGCCAGGTTCATGTCGTGGGTGGAAAAAATCACGCATTTTTTAATTTCTGCCAGGTATTTAATGAATTTTATGACTATGGTTGAGCTCATAACGTCGAGCCCTTCGGTGATTTCGTCAAAAACGAAGATTTCGGGCTCGTGCAGGAGGCAGCGGGCGATATTGACCCGCTGGCGCTGGCCGAAAGAAAGCGTTTCGTTTTTTTTATCTATGAATTCGTCCATTTCGAAAAGGGATTTGAGTTCTCCGATGCGTTTTTCGATCTTTTCTTCGCCGAGGTCGAAAAGCCTGCCGAAATAGGCGAGCGTCTCGCGCGGCGAAAGCCTTGAATAAAGGCCTGTCGTGGCGGACAAAAACCCTATTTTATATTTGGCGGCGAGAGGGTTGCGGGATATTGCGGCGCCGTATATTAAAACTTCTCCCGAATCCGGCTTGATTACATTCGATATGACTCTCAGCAGGGTGGTCTTGCCGGCGCCGTTCGGGCCTATCAGCCCGTAGATGCCGTGCGTTTTTATTTCGTATGAAACGCCGCGGAGCGCTTTGTATTCTGAAACGCTTCCTTCAGCGTAGGTTTTGGAAACATTTATTATGCTCAGCGGCGGAGCCTGCAAATTGAAGTCTGGATTCATAGCGTCAAATTTTAACATAAATCGCCGAATCTATCAATATATTTATGATAAAGATTTAACTTTATTGACTTAATCGATAAAATTTGATAGAATTATCTGCATAATTCAGCGAAAAGAAGGATAACGCTTATGAGTTCAGCGTCAGGGCAGGCCGCGCGATTCGCGCGGGGCTGTAAAACCGAAAAAAACAGCGCTTCAAGCTATGTGCTTGTCATGGGCACCATTTCCGTTATATTCATACTCGGCTTTTCATTTTTATTCTCTTTTCTATCCGAATATTCTCAAACGTATCATCAGGGCAAATCGCAGGCCGCCTATTATCTCGCGGAGGCTGGCGTCGAGCGCGCCGTTTACGAACTTAAAAATATTTTCCGCACGCCGCTGGTCAACGAGAAAAACGACGTGAACGAAAACCTGCTTAAAATACTCGATTACCATACCGCGCAGGATTTTCAGCTGAGCTTCGCCGACGGCGATTTCGCAAAAGACTCGAAATATTTCGTCAAGATAGAGTTCTTCGATTTAAAGCAAACGCCGTTCGGTTCTCTGCTGCGTGAAAAAGAAGTTCCGCCGAAGCTCGAGCAGTATAAAAAAGATACAGCTTCCTTCGCCAACCCTAAAAAGCTTGGAGGCTGGCAGGGAAAGCTGAAGATAACGGCCACCGGCACGGTTAGAATGCTTACTTCCGGCGGCGAATTGAAAGACATTTCAAGAAACCTCGTAGTCATAAGGGACATCAAGGTCATGGACCTTACGCCGATCGCCCCCGAATATACGCTTTTCATATCGGGTGAAAAAACCGAATATATCAAAGAAGGCGAATTTATTCTCGAACACGGCCTGTCAAATCTGATCGTCATAGCCCAGGGTTTTATCGACGACTTCCAGCGCCTTCTGCCCTACCTCAAAGGCACTATGAAAGACATGATAGATATAGTGCGCGATTTCGTCACCAAGACGAAGTTCACCAAACCGCAGGAAAAGAAGATGGAAGATATTTTCAAGGCGTATAAAGTTGCCGGCAGGGTCCGTACTAACGGCGTAGTGCATATTTACCTTCCGTTTTTCGACGTAGACGATATCATCAACTACTTCGTTTCCAATAATTACTACGAACGCCCCGAAGTAGGTTATCCGTTCTGCAACAACAGGCTCCACGACCGTTTCATGTCGTGGGCAACCAAGTTCGAAGGCGATATCAAAAAACATTATTATGAACTGGTCCCTTATGTTATCCAGAACCAGAAGCCGACGCCCAAGGTAGAGCAATACACCCGCTGGAGCACTTTCCCGAGTTACCTCAAGCAGTATCCCAATGAAACCGATCCGGAAAACCTCAACCAGCTGCTTCAAAACGCCGAGCTTTACGCCACCGAGGTCATTCCTCGGAGTCATTCGGCTTTCGGAGAAAAGAAAATGCCTTATAAGCTGGACGGCATAACGCTTATTAAAGGCGACCTCAAAATCGCCGGAATTTTCGAAGGCAGGGGCACCATAATCGTCACCGACAATATACACGTGCTCGGCGACATAAAGCTCATCGACGATAAAACCCTGCTGACGCTTATTTCACAGAACGGAAAAATAATCGTGGCGCCTAAAGCTAAAGTGAATATTCAAGCTTCTATATATTCCAAAGACTCGATATTTGGCGGCGAGGAAGTCAACGTCCTCGGAAATTATACCGTAACCAACCTCAACCGTCAGGAGGGCGAGGACGGAAAGGTTCTTATGCCGCGCAAGTTCAAAATAAAATACGATAACCGCATCAGAAATATAATGGGCGACAATTTCTGGGTTTCCATTTCAAAGCGCGATATCAAGCGTTATGAAACCGGCAGCCCGGGCCAGAAAGAAGACGACGAATAACGGCGTCGCTTTTGCGGCCATGCATATTACATAAGCGAGGTAAAAATATGAAGATTTTAAAAAAAGGCTCAATTTCAGTTGTTTGTATCGCGTTATTCGCTTCGTGCCTTGCGGGCGGAAGCTTTTATACCGCCCCCGCTTTTGCTGCCGGCGAAACGGTTACCGGCGAAGTCAGCCTGCCCGACCATTTTAAAAATATAGACAACCTCAAGTTTTCGATCAAAAAACTCAAGAATATGTTTGTGTCTTATTCCACCGCTTACAGCGGAAACGATACCCAGCTTAAAACCTTTATCTCAGACCTTGTTTCATGCCTCAGCGACTGCGATATCAGCGCCATGGAGTCGGCCGGGCTTTCGGAATCCCTGGCGGAAACAATAGTGCGTCTCAAGGTAATGCAGGACGAGCAGAAAAGAATTTACGACCAGTTCGTAAGAGTCATGGACGAGGCGGACGTAAAACGGCCGGTCTCGAATAAAATGGTGGACGACGCGCGCGAAGTGGTTGAGCTGCTTATTAAAAATAAAGATTCCTCGAATTCGACCGGCAGCATAATATATAAATATTACGGCGTAAACGCCAAAGGCCATGACGCTCATAACGTTGAGAAGGAAAAAAACGTCATACGCGGCAAGAGCAGCTTTTTCGGAGATACTTCCAAAAAAAACGAAGCCTCTCAGATAGTAAAGCAATACAGCGAAGAAACGCCAGAAAAAGGTAAAAAAATAACGGGAATGGAATTTATGGACCCCGTGGTGGCGCGCGATAACGCTGCGGAAGACGCCGCGGCTAAAGCTTCAGGCAAAGGCGGCGCGAAACCTGCCGGCGGAAATAAAGACGGGGAAATAAAAAATGAAGGCACGGCTCCGGCGGGAGAAGAAAAAAAAGAAGCGGCGCCCGGGAAAACGGAGTGAACACATGAATACCAACCTGGACCTGTTCGAAACGCTGCCGCGGCAATGTGCGCCCCAAAGCGGCCCGGATTTCGATGAAAATATATTCGACAGTTACGGCAAGAAAGAGCGCATTGCCAACGCCGACAATATCATGCACTACTTCGAATCGCGCCTCAGGGCGGCGGGATACCGCAGCATCGCCGGCGTGGACGAGGCCGGCCGCGGCCCCATAGCCGGCCCGGTAGTGGCCGCCATAGCCATTCTTCCGCCCGATTACCATGTGAAGGGGCTTTACGATTCAAAGGCCATAACCGAAAAAACCCGCGAGGAAATATTCGCCCTGCTCACATCCGATAAATCCGTCGGCTGGGCCGTGGGCATAGTGGACAACCACGAAATCGACAGGATCAACATACTTCAGGCCACATACAAAGCCGTTTATCAGGCTTATTCAAGCCTCGAAAAAAGGCCCGATTTTATTTTGAACGACGCCATGATCATACCGCGCATAGAAATATCGCAGAAAAAAGTCATCAAGGGCGACGCAAAATCCGCTTCCATAGCGGCCGCATCTATAATCGCCAAAGTCACTCGCGACGCCATAATGCGTGATTATGACCAAAAGTACCCGCAGTACGGTTTTTTAAACCACAAGGGGTACGGCACGGCGGCCCATATAGAAAGCATACGCCGCCACGGCTATTGTGAAATACACCGCAGATCTTTTAAAATCGATATATGACCGGGCCGATGCGCCAGAAAAAATTGATTATTTACGGTTGGAAAAATGCCAGAAATAAACGTAGCTAAAATCAATAACGTCGCTCCGACGCCGCCTGCCGGTTCAGGCCCTGGCGGAGGCGGAGCGCAGGCGTTCGCGCCGCGCGAAGGGCAGGTTTATGCCGCCGTGGTAAAGGGTTTTTCCGACGGCGCCGCCCTCGTATCAATAAATAACCGGTTTTTGCTGTCTCTCGCGGATATATCGCTCAAAGTCGGAGAGCAGGTCTCGCTTAAACTGCTCAGGCGCGAGGCGGACGGCAAGCTCGTCTTTAAGCTCGCGGATTCGTCCGCCGAAGCAGTTTTTACAGCCAGAGAGCGCAGCGCAGCCGATATTTTAAAAAGCGTGGGCGCAAATTTTAAAAACCCTCAGGCTGAAAACATTTTAGATTCGTTTTTGAAATTCGGAATGAAATTGGACGCGCGTTCCATAGACCGCGCCGCATCTTCGCTGGCTAAAGCCGTCGCCGCCGTTCAGGCGGAGCCGGTTTCAGGTTCGCGGCCCGCCGCTGCGGTTCAGGATATTGAAATTTTAGCCGACGGCGCCGCTTTATTGACAAAATCGAATATCGCACTGACGGCGGAATCTTTAAAGCTCGCGTCGGCGCTCGTTAACGTTCTTCGAACGCAAAACATTAATTACAACAGGCTTTTTTCTTCGCCGGCAACCGCTCTTGCTTCCGGGCTTGCCGATATAGCGGCGGACCCCGACAATAAAAATAAAAAGGCCGCTTCCGCAGCAAGGCGCGTAGCCGGTATTATCAGCTCTCGAAGTTCCGCAAAAACCGGCGTCATAAATTACCTGAGCGAGTTTTTCAGGTTTTCCGTTTCTGAACGGCAGCAAGAGGTTTCGCCGCCGAAAAAGAATCTGCTCAAAGACCTTATAACGCTGGCCGGAGAGCTGGAGAAAAAAAACGCTTCGGAGCGGCCGGAAACCGAGGCTCCCGCCGGGCGTTATGAACGGGTTGCGGAAAGCGTCGCCTCTCTTATAGAAAACCGCGCGCTTATAGAGCTTTATTCAGCCATAGCCGGAAACGAATTGTTTAAAATGCCTTTCGGTTACGACGGGGAAGAGCATGAAGCGCTGTGCTCCGTGGAAAAAGAAAACGGCAGGGTTATCGCGCTCGATATGTATCTTACGCTGTCAAAACTCGGGCCGTTGCGCGTAAATGTAAAAAAGAAAGACTCGGCCGCCGGGTTTTATATTTTCGTAGAAAGTGCGGCGATAAAAGAATATATAAATGAAAAATACCTTCAGAACAAGGAATTTATAGATTCCGCCCTGGGCGGCGGTTATTATTTTACCGTCGTCGTCGGAAAGAAAATAGATTTTCTTCCTCCGTTTTTTAAATATGTTTCAGGCCCGGGGCAGCCATCGGAATTCGATATAAGCGTTTAGGTGCTTTATGAGCGGATATAACGGCGGAAAAAAAACGCCGCCCAGAGCGGTGGCGATCATATACGATAAAGAGTCCCAGCCGGCTCCTAAAATAGGCGCAGGAGGCCAGGGATTCATCGCCGAGCAGATTATGAAAATCGCCCGGGAAAACGGAGTGCCGTTTTATAAAGACGGCGATCTGTGCGAGGTGCTGCTTCAATTCGAGCCCGACGTGGTGATTCCCGAAGAGCTTTACGAAGCGGTGGCAAAAATACTGGTTTTTATTTACAAAGCGAATAAAGAATTCATATAATAATCAAATTTAATATCAAAAAACAAGGCGGTGCCCATGAAAAGTTACATAGTTTTATCCGGCGAAGTGCGCGAAGCGTTAAAGAAAAATAAGCCTGTGGTGGCTTTTGAGTCTACCATAATAACTTACGGCCTTCCTTATCCTCAAAATTTAAAAACGGCGGAGGAAGTGGAATCTATTGCCCGCAAAAACGGCGTAGTTCCAGCGACTATAAGCATTATAGACGGAAAAATAATGGTGGGCGCGGATGAAAAACTTTTAAAATTTATCGCCGATCCTAAAAATAAGAAGCGTATCGATAAGGTTTCGCGCCATAATTTTTCCAGCGTAATCGCAGGCGGCTTACACGGTGTCACTACGGTCGCGGCCACCATGATGGCCTGCGACGCAGCCGGAATAAAGGTTTTCGTCACCGGCGGAATCGGCGGGGTGCACCGCGGCGCCGCCGAATCTTTCGATATATCGGCCGATCTCAAGGAATTCGAAAAGTCAAAGGTGGCCGTTGTTTCTTCGGGCGTAAAATCGATTCTCGATATCAAGCTGACGCTGGAATATCTCGAAACCTGCGGCGTGCCCGTTATCGGTTATAAATGCTCGGAGCTTCCGGCTTTTTACAGCCGTAAATCCGGCCATAAAATCATTTCCCGCATGGATTCGGTAGAAGCCATAGCAAAGGCGGTTGCGGTGAATTTTAAATTCTGCAAATCGGGAATTTTAATCGCCAACCCGATTCCCGCCAGGGACGAGATAAATTCGAATAAAATAAGCCACCTGGTCGATGAAATAATAGAAAAGGCCGATCCGGCGGATATAGAAGGGCCGAAGTACACTCCTTATATCCTCGAAAAGCTCCATGAGATAAGCGCTGGTAAAACGCTTAAAGCGAACGTGGCGCTTATAAAAAGCAACGCAGACCTCGGCTCTAAAATAGCGGCCGAGCTTTGCCGGTTGAAAGACTGAAACTACCGGTCATTTAGATTTGTACGATAAAAATAAAAAATTATAAAAGGGGCGGGTAATATGCGTTTATCATATGCCGGAAAAATTCGCGGGGCGTTCGCGGCTATTCTGGCGGCGTTTTTTTTAATAGTTTTTACGGGCGATGCGGGCCTTCTGGCCGCGGAAAAATTAAATAAATTAACTATACTTTACACTAACGACACTCATTCACGGCTTCTGGCTTTCGACAGGACCGGCGTCGGAAAAGATTTAGGCGGCATCGAAAGGCGCGCCGAATATTTCCGGCGGATTAAAAATGAAAATCCAGCGGTTCTGATCGTCGATGCCGGAGATATTTGCCAGGGAACCCCTTTTTATAACTACTTCAAGGGGGAAGCCGAGTTTACCGCCTTCGCCATGGCTGGTTATGAAGCCGCGGCCATCGGAAACCACGATCTGGATAACGGAGTCGATATTTTCAAACTCCAGGCCGAAAAATCAGGATTGAAATTCGTCTGCGCCAATATATTCGATGCCACTACCGGAAAGCCTCTGGTAGATCCGTTTATAATTAAAAATAAAGGCGGCTTAAGAATCGCGGTAACCGGCGTTATGGGAAAAGAATCCTGGGAGACCGTTTCTAATAAATTTAAAACCGGCGTTCTTTACGCCGACGAAACCGCTCTGCTTAAAAGGCTTTGCCGCTATCTTCGCGCGTCGGCCGATTTGATAGTCGTTCTCTCGCACTCGGGGCACGCGGCTGATTTAAAGCTGGCGGAATCATGTCCTGATATAGACGTAATTATCGGCGCGCACACTCATACGAAGCTCGATAAGCCTGTAATAGTCAAAAAGGCCGGAACTTATAGCGGCACGGCCGTTACGCAGGCTTTTGAAAACGGAATATACGCCGGGCGGCTCGACGTCGGTTTCGATTCGAAAAACCGGCCGGCCGTCTTTGACGGTTCGCTTAAGCTTATAGACCGTGGAATTAAAATAAATAAAAAATCAAAGCTGCACGCTCACGTTAAGCTTTATTCGGATAAGATCAAAAAAGAAATTTCCAGAAAAATAGGCGAATCAGATGCCGAAATGACCAATGTGGCAGATATGTTCAAGGCGCTGGACACCCCGCTCGGAAGCTACGTTACCGACGCCATAAGGACTGTCGCGGGCGCAGACGTGTTTTTCACCAACACCACCACGCTCCGCGATAGAATGCCGAAGGGGCCGGTCACCGTAGAAACTGCGTTAAAGGTCCTGCCGTTCGACAACGGCGTTACGATTTTTGAAATGAGCGGCGGCGCGCTTTTGAAAATGATGGATTTTATAGCCTTGAATTACGGCGTCAATGAATCTTTTCAATACAGCGGCGTGACTTTCACCATAGATATGAAAAGCCGTTCTGCAAAAGATGTCCTGATCGGATCGCGGCCCGTCGAAAAAGACCGCGTCTATTCAGTGGCCACGTCTTCTTATATAGCCGAAGGCAACCTTAAAGGCTCCGAGATGTTCAAAGACGCTTCCGCGAAGCGAGACACTATGGTCACTCTCAGGGACATGTTCATCGAATACGTGGAAAAAAATCCGAAAATTTCCGCTCCGGCCTCCGGCAGGATTAAGATCGCGGATTAATTAATTAAACGAGGCGTGGATGCTGGTATGAAGAAAATCAAAATACTTATCGTCGAAGACGAGCGTTCTATGCGCGATTTTTTGCAGTTTTCCCTCAAAAAGATGGGATATCAGATAGCCGGTATCGCTGAAAACGGCGAAGACGCCGTAAAAATGGCTGCTGAAAAAAAGCCGGATCTTATTCTTATGGATATTTCGCTCAAGGGAAAGCTCGACGGAGTCGACGCTGCGGCGATGATAAAAACTATGAATAATATTCCCCTGGTTTTTCTTACCGCGCATTCCGGGGCGGATTACTTTCAGAGGGCCCGGGAAGTTTTGCCTTACGGCTATATCATCAAGCCTGTAGACGAAAATATCCTTTATACGACTCTCGAAACTATAATCGGCAGGATAAAGCTCGAAAAAAAACTCGAGCAGTCCGAAAGGCTTTATAAAGACCTTTACGATAATTCGCCTGACCTTCTTTTTACGGCCGATTTCACCAGCGGCGATATCATGCAGTGCAATAAGGCGTTTTTAAAAACTTTCGGCTACAACGAATCCGAAGTGCTCTATAAAAAGGTGAACGAAATATTCCATCCCGGCGATCGCGAACGGTTCGTAGGCGCGCTGCGCATACTTTTGCGCCACGGCGTTTTAAGCGATTACGAACTGGACGCGGTCCGAAAGGACGGGGCCGTTATGAAAGTGCTTTTCAACGCCTCCGCCGTGTATGACGAAAAAGGGAACGTTTCCTATTGCCGGTCGAGCCTCAAGGATATAAGCGAGCTTAAAGAAGCGCAGACTATATTGCAAAAAATGAACGAGCAGCTGGAATCGCGTGTGCAGGAGCGCACGCGGGAGATCGTAGCGGCGAATAACGAGCTTCATCAGCAGATCCTTACGCGCATCAACGCTGAAATGGAGCTGAAAAAGCACAAGGAAATGCTCGAAGAAATGGTATTCGAACGCACGCGCGAGTTCGTAGCGGCTAACAACCGCCTTCAGGAAGAGATAAAGGAGCGAAAGCGCAACGAAAGGGACCTTGTAAAGGCTCTTATAGTGGCCGATCAGGCCAGCAAGGCAAAGAGCGAGTTTCTCGCGACCATGAGCCACGAAATAAGGACGCCCATGAACGGAATAATCGGAATGAGCGAGCTGGCTTTGATGAGCGATCTGACCGATCGGCAGAAGGAATATTTCAACGATATAAAAACCTCAGCCGAAGCGCTTTTGAACGTTATAAACGACATCCTCGACTATTCGAAGATCGAATCCGGCAATCTCAGCGTCGAAAATATCGAAATGGACCTTTTCGAAACGGTTGAAAACGCAGTCAGCCTTATCGCGGCCAGGGCCTTTCAGAAAAATATCGAGCTGATGTGCGAATTCGAAAGCGGAGTGGACGATCTTATCGTGAGCGATCCTTACAGGCTCCGGCAGATCGTTTTAAATCTGGTCAGCAACGCCATAAAATTTACTCACGAAGGCGAAATAAAAATAACGGTATCCATGCTCAAAGAGTTTGCCGCGGCGGAAAAGGCGCAGCTGAAAATAAGCGTCAAAGACACCGGCATCGGAATAGCCGAAGACAAGCTGGATTATATTTTTGAAAGCTTCAAGCAGGCGGATAACTCCACTACCCGCCAGTACGGCGGAAGCGGTCTGGGGCTGGCCATATCCAGGCACCTCGCCCGGGCCATGGGCGGCGAACTCAGCGTTAAAAGCGCCCCGGGAAAGGGCAGCGAGTTTATGCTTGAACTGCCAGTGGCTTGCGTTTACGGGCGTAAAGAACCGCCCGCCGATAATCCGGCGTGCGCGGGGTGCATAAAAACCCTTTTGATCGTGGATGACAACGTTGAAAATATAAATCTTTTAAAGCGGACGATAGCGAAGTTCTGCGATATCGAAACTCTGGGGGCGGTAAATGCCATAGAGGCGCTTGAAACGCTGCACGGAAGATATAAATCGCCCGCTCCCGTCGATATGGTCATAGCCGATTATAAGATGCCTTATATAGACGGGCTGGCGCTCGTAGAAAAAATCAGGCAATCGGATAATATCGGGCGTGTTAAAATAATAGTTATGAGCGCCGCGTGCGATATGACGCCTGTTCTAGCCAGGTTTCAGAATTTTTCGGTTTCCGCGTTCATCAATAAGCCGCTCAGGATCAGGGAACTTAAAAAAATGCTTTGCGGAGTGCAAGGCATGGCCGCCGAAAATGCTTCCGGCAAAGGGGGGCCTGTTGATTCGCTCCGGCGTGAAAAGATAAACGAGCGTCCTGCGGCGGCATGCGGCAAAACCGTTATGATCGCAGAAGATAATGAAATAAATGTAAAGATCATACGGGAAATATTGTCTAAAAATTCAGTGGAAAACGTTATAGTCGCCAGAGACGGGCGCGAGGCGGTCGAGCTTTTCGAGAAAAACAGCATAGACCTTATTTTTATGGACGTGCAGATGCCCGTGCTCGACGGCTTCGCAGCGACAAAACAAATCAGGAATTCGGGCGCCGGCGGCAATAAGCTTCCGATTATAGCCATGACGGCCAACGCTTTAAAAGGCGACCGCGAAAAATGCATCCGGGCCGGCATGGACGATTATATAGCCAAACCTTTTAAGCCGGCCGTTATCGGAGAAATGCTTTCCAGATATCTGTCGAAAGATCCTGCAGGCGAAGACGACCGGAATCGGTGCCCGCCTGAAACGCTTTCCATTAAGGCCGATACTGCTTCAGCTTTCGACTATGTTAGCTTTTTGGCCGCGCTGGAAGGCGATAAAGCTATTTTTAAGGAAGTGACGGATACTTTTATTAACAATTTCGACGCCACGCTAAAAAAGATAAACGCCGCTATCCGTGAAAAAAAAGCCGAGGATTTAAAATTCGCCGCCCATAATTTAAAAGGCGCCGCTGGAAATATATTCGCTTTCAGGCTGGAAACGCTTGCAAGGCGCATCGAGGAAAAATTAGCCGCCGGGGATTTTAAACAGATTAAAAATACGGCCGCGGAATTGAAGTCGGAATACGCCGAGTTCGTAAAGATAGCCCGGGAAGCGTTTAAAAGGCTGCTGATATAAAAGCCTTATTTTTTAGCTTTATCGATGAAGAAGCTGCGCTCGTTTTTACCGGGTTTTACCGTTACCCTGTCGTATGTTTTAGAGGCGTAGCCTTCGCATTTTACGGTGATTTTATAAGAGCCCGCCGGAACGTTATGGATTTCGACGGGTTTTGATTTTTCGGTCTGTACCGATTGAGTGGCTATGGTAATGGTGGCGTCGTTTTCGATTTCTCCGCCGCTGGATTCGAAGACCGAGTAAACGAGATAGCCGAATCCTCTGTCGGCGGATATTCTGGGCGCCTTCGAAACCTCGCCTTTACTTTTTTTAGAATAGCTTCTTCCTCTGGTGTCTTCTTCTATGGCGCTTTTACGGCCATACTTCGAATAATAGGAGCTTTTTTTCGGCGCGCTTTCGTCGCCGTTAATGGATATTTCGTTGACATTACCTTTCATGATTTTAGCCAGTGCGCGGTCGTATTCGCGGTTGGCTTTTTCTGTTTCGCTTATTTTTACGGCGGGAACGGCCAGAAAAATTTTTATCGCGCTCAGCGGCGAGTCTATTTTAATTACGTCTATATAGCGTTCGTGAGGCGAGTGGAGCGCGGTGATTATATATTCGCCGTAAAGCATCGACGGTATTTCGAAATATCCGTTTTCATTTGTAGTGGTTTTTACTTTGCCGATCCTTATTTCACAGTTTTTAAGGCCGTTCGAGGTGCGGATGTCGTAAGCCATTCCGACCACACGGCTGAAGTTTATCTGGCGCTGGCGGACGGTTTCTGCCCCGTTCGTACTTTCGGGAGCGGAAGATGGAACATTCTGGGCCGCCAGGGCCGGCGCGAAAGACGCCGCTATTAAAAACAGCGTCATAAGCGCCGGCAATAAAGCGGCCGAAAGAAAATTAGATTTTAACTGTCGATTATACGGCATATTTTAAACGCGTACTTTTTTATTTGCTTTCTATTTTGTGGTACTGTTTGATGGCTTCGGCCAGCAGTGACATGGCTTCTTTAAGATGCGCGCGGTTTATGACGTAGGCGAGCCTGATTTCGTCGCCGCCATGGCCCGGCGTAGCGTAAAATCCGGAAGCGGGAGCGACCATGACGGTTTTATTGTCGTGGCGGAAATCGGTGAGCAGCCATGCGGCAAATTTATCGGCGTCTTTTATGGGAAGCTTCGCTATAACGTAAAAAGCGCCTTTGGGTTTTTTACAAATCACATGCGGTATTTTTTCGAGCGCCTCATATACTATGTCGCGCCGCATTTTATATTCTTCGATCATTTCGTTCATGTGCGCGTCGGTTATGTGAACGGACTCGGCCGAAGCTATCTGCTCCGCGTAAGGCGAAGACAAACGCGCCTGGGCGAACCTTACGATGAGGTTCATGAGTTCTGAGTTGCGCGATACCACGCAGCCCATGCGGACGCCGCACGCGCTATAGCGCTTGGAAATGGAATCCAGGACTATCACGCGGTCGGAAATATCTTCCAGCGCGAGAGCGGAAACGTGGCGTTCGCCGTCGTAAACGAATTCGCGGTAAACTTCGTCGCTCAGAAGCATTAAATTATGTTTTTTGCATATTCCGGCGAGCATTTCGAGCTCTTTTTCTTTATAAACGGTGCCGGTGGGGTTGTTGGGGTTGCAAATAAGTATGGCCCTGGTTTTCGACGTGATTTTTTCTTCGATCCTTTTCGATGAAGGAAGGTGGAAGCCGTCGTCAGCGTGGGTTAGGATGGGAACCAGATTTACGTTGGCCATAACGGCGAATCCGTTATAATTGGTGTAGAAAGGCTCGAATACTATCACTTCGTCGCCGGGGTCGCAAACGGCCATCATGGCGAATAATATGGCTTCGGAGCCGCCCATCGTGACCACTATGTCGGAAGTTTTAAGGCCTTTTACGCCGACTTTTTCGTAATATTTAACCAGCGTGTTGAGGTACTTCGCTTCGCCCTGCGAAGGGGAGTAAGCCAGAGTTTTAACGTCTATTTTTTTGAACGCGTCGAGTATTTCGCGTGGAGTTTCTATATCGGGCTGGCCGATGTTGAGATGATAGACGGTGACGCCTTTTTCTTTTGCCGCGTTGGCGAGCGGAACGAGTTTTCTGATCGGCGAAGCCTGCATATGTTTATCTCTCATTGAAATCCTGGGTTTTGAATTCATAGTAATTACCTCTCTTAATTTCTCTTTTCCGTTTTGACGGCGATTTATTTTTTATTCATACTTCGTTACTTGAGGCTCAGGAGTTTATATACCTGGACGGGCTGTTCGCGGCCTTTTACGGTTACAGGCGGCATTTTTTCGACGTTAACCCTGTCCTGGATTTCGCTGAAAACCGATTCGGTGATAAGCACCGTTCCGCCGGGTGCGATCGATTCGAGCCGGAAGGCGACGTTGACGTTGTCGCCGATGGCCGTGTACTCCATTCTTGAAGCCGAGCCTATATTGCCGACGACCACTTCGCCGGTGTTGATGCCTATGCCTATATTGAACGTCCAGTTATTTCCGCGGACTTCGCGCCATTTCTCTTCGAATATCTTAATGGCGTCCTGCATTTCAAGCGCGGTCCTGACCGAATTGAAAACGTCGTTGTCGGTGGCGAGCGGCGCGCCGAAAAGCACCATCATGGCGTCGCCTATGAATTTATCGACGGTGCCGTGGTTCATGTTGACGATTTCCGTCATTACCGAAAAGTAATCGTTGAGCATTGCGACCATTTCCTGCGGAGTGAGCATTTCCGATAATTTGGTAAATCCTCTGATATCGGAGGCGAGTATCGTCAATTTGCGGTTAATGCCGCCGAGTTCGAGCGATTCGGGGGAATTGAGTATTTCATCCATGATCTGCGATGAAACGTATTTGCCGAAGATTTCCTTGACTTTTTCGGTTTCGAGCGCGCGTTTTTCGCTCTCTTCGAGCTGATTTTCGTATAGAAGAGAGTTGTTGAGGGCGACTTCAAGAATGGAGGCCACCATGTTGAAAAGGTTCTTGTCGTCGTTGGTATAGTTTATGGATTCCATTTCGCAGATATTGAGGATTCCCATTATTTCGCCAGTTTTAGAGTAATGTATGGGCGCGGCCATAAAGGTTTTTAACTGGCCCCTGCCTATAAGGGCGCTGAAAGTCTGTTCTTTTTCGATGCTGTTTATGTCGATGAGCATATTCGAGCGGATGGCAAGGCCTATGAGGCTCTGCTCGTGGGTGGTTACCGCGATTTTATGCTCTTCTTCGTTGCTCATGCCTTTAGAAGACAGGACGCGGAAGATTTTGGATTTTGATTCTGCGAGCAATATGCAGGACTTTGAAGCGCCGAGCTCTTTTTCGAGCAGGTCGAAAAGGGTGGAGCAGATGTCCTGTGGATCGAGCGAAGACACTATTTTTTTGATCTTTAAAAACAAAGTGGATTGTTTGACCGTTTTTTGAGTGGTTTTAGCTGTCATTTCGGTCGTTTTTTCGCGCACTTCGTTTTTAATTTTATACACTTCGGAAGCGTATTTCTGATTAAGCTGAAACAGCTCGTCGTGTTTCTTGCTGATTTCGTAGGTTTTTTTAACTAAAAACAATATCAGGCCTATAAGCCCCAGGATTATCAAATCGGGTATCGTCATATTTTCAAAGCACTCCCGCATCTCTGGCAATTATTGAATTCGTTTAAATTAAGGTGAAAGCATTTATGGCAGACGTTAAAATTTACTCTTACCGCGAGGGCGTATTCTACCTGCGGAGTTTTTTGCTTGTCCACTATTATAGATTTAATCGACTGGAAAATGAAATTGGTTATGATCGAACCCGGATTTTCGTGGACGAGCCGCTGATACTCGCTTATGAGCATCTGGGGCTTGTTGAGGTTGACTATGGAATCTATGAATATGGAATGTATCAAAATGTTGTCGCATACGTATGTGAAAAGGACGCTGCACTCGCTCACTATTTTTTTATAATCTTTTTTTCTATAGAGCGTTTCGAGCATTATAACGCGGGAATCTATATCGCGCGGGTAGGATTCTATGTATTTTTCCATGAACCTGACGGCCTCGTCGTCGAAGCGTTTGACTTTATTGAAGTATTTGACTATGAACTTCGCGGCCGCTTCGTTGGAAGGATCGACGCTCAAAATATCGCTTGCTATCTGGACGCCGGCCTCGTCTATTATATTCTGGCCGATGTTATGGTTGAGAACCGCTTTTAGCATTTCGAGGTCGGCCATTTTTTTGCCTATCAGAAAGTTGAAAACTTCTATGGCTTTGAAAGAGCGGTCTTTGGTCTTGATATATATGCGGGCGAGGTACTTGTATGCGTCGATGTTTTCATAATCGTACTGGAGGACTTTTTTTAAGGCCATCAGGGCGCTCGAAAAAGAGTTTATGTTGTAATATGCCGTTCCGAGGCTCAAAAACAGGGCTACCGTTTCCGTATTGGAAAGCTTCATATCCACGAGTTTTTCCAGTTCGGCGATGGCTTTCTGATATTTTTTGCCTTCTAACAACTCGATGCCTGTTTTCAGTGTTTTTGAAACGCTTATAAGGCTGTACTGTTCTTTGTTGAAGAAGCTGAGCGGGTTGAAATAATAAAATAAAACGGCTAGCACGAGCAATATTATGGAATATGCGGCGAATTTAATATAGTCTTCCTTCGAATGCCAGTAGGCCGAAAATATTTTGCGGTCGATCTCTTTTTTCATGTCTTCGTCCGCCAGGGCTTTGGCTTTTTCGTATTCGCCGATAGCGTCTTCGTATTTTTGCCGTTCGAAGAGTTCGTCGGCTCGAAGCAGGGCCATGTCGAGGCCGCTGTTAGAGTGTTTGAGGGCCGAACGGCCCGCGCCTTTTTTTATGACGCCGTCGTCTTTGAGTTTTGCAGGAACGTTAGAAAGCACGACCATGGAGGTGTCCGTTTCGGACTGCCACGAATCGCCAGCCAGAGAGACGCTTTCGGTGGAAGTTTTGCCCGGCGCGTTTGACGAAACCAGGGCGCCTTTAAGGGCGGGGTCTTTCTTTAAAAGCGCCGCTATAAGTTCGGCGGCCTGCGGGTTGGGTTTTTCGGCGGTCTGGTTATAAATTTCAGCCGCCAGGTAGGCTTCTTTGGTTTTGCTTTTATCGGCGAGCGAAACTGCGTATTCGAAAAGAAGTTTTATATCGAGGTGGGCCGGAAAAATAAGCGCGGCGTAAGATTTTAACGATTTCATGTCGCCGTCCCTGGATGCGGCTTCCAGCAGCGAATCGAATGATTTTGCGCTGTCGCGGAAAGTGGCGTAAACTACGGCGAGTTTTCCGAAGATTTTAGCGAGCGATGCGTTGTCGAGCGCGAGAAGGTCTTGTTTTTTGAGTATCTCCAGGCACAGTTCGTGCGTTTTGCGATAGTTCGCCGAAAGCATGTATATATTTAAAAGCTTGTTCAGCCATATGAAATCGAAATTTTCTTTGAGGGACAGGATTTTGATATTGTAAGAGGCGGCGTTGCGGTAATCGGATCTGGCGAGTTCAGCTTCTATCTGCTTTGCCAGGGCTTCGATGAGCATTCCGCTAAGCTCTTCGGAAAGGTTTTTATTTATGTACATTGCCGATTCGAGCCGGTTGATGGTGCTGACGTAATCTTTTTGCTTGAAAAAAACGCGGGCTTCTTTAACGAGCTCTTCGGGATCGCATATGGATATGGGATAAGCAGCCGCAGGAGCGGGTTCGTTCTGGGCGTACGCGGGTAGCGGCGAAGCGGGCGTAAAAAAAAGAAAGGCTAAAACCGCTGCCAGCAATGGAATATAAAAATTGATATTTTTTCGAGTGGGTTCGTTAATCATTTTAATCATTATACCGGGCACTATACAAAATTTTGAACAATTTTTAAACAAATGAGTGAATGGAAAAAGTACAGCGTGTTCAATAATGCAGCTTGTGTGATGTTGAAAGCGTAAGTAAATAAATATTTTATTGAAACATCACAAATATACTTCTGGACATTCCGGCGCCGGCGGATTTGCCGGAGAGCTGACAGGCGGTTATTTTTAGCGTAAATACAGGTAGTCCCAAAGTTTTAGTTATTCTATCATATAAGTAGCAAAAAGTCAAAAAAAATTTGATTCCTTTTTATTTGATTATTATTTAAATTTTAAACAAGTTCCGTTGTATTTTGGCTGGTAGTTGTGGCAGGGCGCCAGACAAATTTTTTCGGGGACTCGTTCAAAAATCCCGGTTATTAGTGTATAGTGGAGAGTGAATAGTGAATAGTTAAGGCTGGGGCTCGCCCTGCGAGCTTTATTTGATTAACTCGTGCTCATTAGGGCCTCCGTGCCCCGATTTCGCCCATCCGACGGACATGGATCAGCTTTTTATATTTTATATGGTCGCTATTCTAAATTTTAAAGAAGTTCCTTTGTACTTTAGCAGGTGGTTAGGGCAGGGCGCCAGACAAATTTTTTCGGGGACTCGTTCAAAAATCCCTCCGGGATTTTTGCCGCTTGAGCTCG
>MWBZ01000031.1 GCA_002069765.1 bacterium ADurb.Bin243 | reverse complement strand
ATTTAAAAGGTTAAATAAAAATGTCTGATAACACCAGTTATAAATATTTCGATCCGGCCCTGCTGGCCGGCCTTCAAAATCTCAAGCTGGCCGCCGGCCACATTGTGGACGGCTTTCTCGCCGGGCTGCATAAGTCGCATTTCCGGGGATTTAACGTCGAATTTTCACAGCACCGCCAGTATATGCCGGGCGACGAAATCAAAAATATCGACTGGAAAATATTCGCGAAAACGGATAAATACTACGTCAAAGAGTTCGAAGAAGACACCAATTTAAAGGCGCATATCCTTCTCGACTGCTCCTCTTCAATGATGTTCAAGCCCGGTGCGGGGGCCCACGGCCGCGCGGATTATTCAAAGTTCGACTACGCGTGTTATCTTGTAATAGCCCTTGCGTATATAATCTTAAAGCAACAGGATTCTGTCGGGCTTATAACTTTCAGCGACCGGATACTAAACCACGTTCCCGCGTCTTCGAGCGCCAGCCACTTCAAAGTGCTTTTAGAAGAGCTGGAGCGGGCTAAATTAAATAAAAAAACGGCGCTCAGCGAAAGTTTTAACGAAGTCGCCTCCCGCATAAAGCGCCGGGGGCTTATAATCGTAATTTCCGACCTTTACGACGACGAGAATGAAATATTAAAAAGCCTGAAACATTTCAGGCATAAGCACCACGAAGTGGCGGTTTTTCATCTGCTGTCGGATTTCGAGCTCAACCTTCCGGTTTCCGGCGAGACGCAATTCATAGACCTCGAAAATTCGTCGAGCATAATCACGAACGCTGAATCGCTCCGGGAAGACTACATGGCCGGTTTCAATAAATTCATAGCAGATTTCAAAGCAAACTGCCTGCGTTCTTACATAGATTATAATTTAATTTCGACCAGCACGCCTATCGACCGGGCGCTCAACCATTATCTGGTCAAGAGGGCGAGAAGCTGATTATGCCGTCTTTTTCTTTCATAAACACTTCATATTTACTCTTGATGCCGCTCGTACTTCTTCCGGTCATAATTCACCTCATATCGCAGAAAAAGCGAAAAATAATAGACTACCCGAGCCTCAAGTTCATACGCGCGGCTTACATGAAAAAATCAAGGCGCATGCGCATAAACGAAATTCTTCTTCTTATAATAAGAACGCTGATAGTCGCTTTTATAATATTCGCCTTCGCGCGGCTTTTGATGTTTACCCCCGACGCGGCGCCGGCCGGCGGAAAATACGTTTTAATTATAGACAATTCTTATTCGACGGCTTATCCCGCGCCGGGAACGCAGCCCGATAAATATCTCGATATAATAAAATCAAAGGCCCTCGAAACCGTTTCGGCCGTTAAAAACGATCCAAAGTTCATAATTTACACTCCGGCTTCGCCGCTTAAAGACTCCGGCTTACTGGGCGCGGCCGAAGCCGCCGAATATATAAAAAAAATAAATTATACTTATCGAATATTCTCGATTACCGATATGATTTCTTCCGCGGAAAAAAACGAAGCTTACAGGGATATGACGGGAGTTTATATATTTTCCGATTTCATCTCATCCGACAGGGGAGAAGACGCGAAGCTCGCCGCGCATATCGAGACCGACGCTCTTCTCAAACAGGGCCCGCGCTTCGAGCTCGTCGACTGCGGCCCTAAAAATCTTATGGAAACCAGAAATAACAAAAACCTCTCCATCGTACAGGCGCGCGCCTCCGAAGATCGCATCATAGCCGGAAAGCCTTTTCAGGTTTCCTGTAAAATCAAAAACCATTCCATTTTACAAACCAGCTCCGAAGTGTCGCTCATCTGCGACGGCGTAAAGCTGGCCTCGGCCGAATTCGGCGCAGCGGCGGGCGAAATTTGCGACGTCAATATAGCACACACCTTTATGAATTCCGGAAATTATTCGCTGAAACTTTCGCTCGCTGAAGACGCCGTCGCGTTCGACAACGTTTATAATCTGGTATTGGCGCCGCTTTCGTCGCTTTACGTCCTCATAATATGCGACCACGAACAGTCGCTGCGCGAAGACTACATTTATAAATACGTTTCATCCGCGCTCAACCCGCTCAGCTCCATTTCGCTTAAAGACGGCCTTATAATCCAGCCCATGGTGGTCAACCTCAATAACGACCCTCCGCTGGATTTCAAAAACTTCGACGCGGTAATAATTTCCGGCGTCAAAAACCCTCCGGCCGCGCTCGCGCAAAAACTCGAAAAATATCTAAACGACGGAGGCGGCGTCCTGTTTCTTCCGCCCGAAGCGGCTTATATAAAAAATTTCTCCGCCGCGTTCTCGCGCTTACTGCCTCTTGATTTAAGCCTTTCTTCGCCCGTTTCATCGCCCGACGAAAAAAGCGCGTTCAACCTCGCTTCGATAAATTACGACCATCCTATATTTGCGATTTTTAAAAATAAAAATTCAGGCGATATCGAGCGGCCTAAATTTTATAAAATAATCGCCTGTGAATCCAAAGGCAAACCCGATTCGGGAGTCAGCGTGATAGCCGGTTTCGAACGCTCCATTCCTGCGCTGGCCGAAAAAAAGACCGGACGCGGAACGGCCGTTATTTTTTCAGGTTATCTCGACAGGACTTCGTCCAACATTTCCGATTCGCCCCTGTTCGTTCCGTTCATGCACCAGATCGTCTATCATATAGATAAAAACCGCGGCGGCGGTTCCAGGGCGCATACCATAGGCGAGACGATCCGCGAAACGTATAACGTCAACGACAGAATAAGCGGTATTTCGTGTATGCTCCCCGATTCGTCCGTAGAACGCAGGCTCGATATTAAAACCGGCCCCGAAGGCCTCTATAGCGAAATCAGCGACACTTTCTCTCCCGGCTTTTATACTTTATTTAAAAAAAGCGACGATAAAATAACTCAAAAAAAATACGCGGTAAATTTCGACGCCCGCGAATCCGAGCTTGAATCAAGAGATTACGAAGCTATAAGTTCCGTTTTGAACAGGCATTCGCTTTTAAAAACGGCCCAGGGCCAAAACAGCGTTAATTCCGAAAAGAAAACGGAAGTCACGCCGTATTTATTTATGGCGATACTCATATTAATGTCTCTGGAAAGCCTCGTGACATATTTTATGAAACTGTGATAAATTAAACAATACATTTAAAACAACCCATAACGCTTGCGTTAAAATTATAAAGGTGATTGAATTGAATCTTAAAATATTGACTGGCGCTTACGAAACATATATATTTACCGCGGCGGCGATATTTCTTCTCGCCGCGCTGATCTACCTGGTGAACGGCGCTTTCAAAAAGGCCGCCCACAGCCGCTATCTTATATTTTTTTTAAAGGCGGTCAGAATTTGCGCCTTCGTGGCGCTGGCGCTTTTAAGTTTCAATCCGTCGTTTTCTTACCAGAGGACGGAAAACGAAAAAGGAAAATTCCTGTTCGTTTTCGACACAAGCTCGTCCATGGGCTTTTTCGACGGAACCACGGGCGTTTCACGTCTTCAAAGCTCTATAAACGCTCTGAAATCCGCCAGGGCGGCCGATAAAATAGCGGAAGCCAACTCGGTAGAATTCGCTTCACTCTCGGACGAGCTTTTGCCGCTCAAAGACTTCCCGTCGGCCGCAGCCGCGCCTCCGTCCGGTTCCACCGATATTTCCGGCGCTCTCGGCTTAATGATGCAACGCGGCGATTTGAGCGCTGCCATTATAATATCAGACGGGCGCAGCACTTCAGATATAGATCCCGATTCAATAGCCCGCTACGTAAAATATCCCGTATTCACCCTGGGCGTGGGCGCGGCGTCAAATATAAAAGACGCCGCGATAACGGGCGCCGATTACCCAAAAAATTCTTACCTCGACGAAGCCTGCGAAATAACCGTCAATTTAAGGCAGAGCGGTTACGGCGGCTCCCGCGCCGCCCTTACGCTCAAAGAAGAAGGCGAAGTCCGCCATCAGACGCCTGTTTCATTTACCGCCGGGCGTGCCGAAGAGCGGATCAAAATACCTTTAAAGCCTTCTAAAGCCGGATTAATAAAATACGAACTTTCTTTAGCCCCGTTCGCCGATGAAATAACCCCGCTTAATAACTCTTTCGCTTTCTACGTAAACGTCACGGAGCACAAGATAAGGATTTTTTGCATCCAGAATGCTCCCGACGCCGACTTTGCATATATGCTTAGGTTTTTTGCGGCCGCAAAAGATATCGAATTCAAATATAAATTTCTGAAAACCCCGAACGAAAAACTGCTGCTTAAGCCGTCGGACATCGAAAGCGGTTTCGATATAATCATTCTGGGCGATATCGATTTCGGCTCGCTGGAAGGCGCCGTAGCCCAAAAACTCGAAAGCGCGCTTTCATCGAGCGGCCCTTCGGCGCTTTTCACGGGCGGGCCGAATTTCGCCATAAGCGCTTCCAGCCCGTGCGCGGGCCGCTTTCCTGTCAAGCTCGACGGCGCTTTCGTTTACGAACCGGTAAAGTATAAGCTGGTCCTCAATTCCGGACCGGCCGCGGCCCAGATAACCAGGCTTTCGCCGATAGCAAGGATAAATAATTACATGTGGAACGATATTCCCGAATTATGCGGCATAAATTATATGAAAAACGAAAAAGCCGGCGGCAAACCTTACGCCCCTGCGCCTTCAACGGTTTTATCGGCCAGGTTTTTATCTCAAACGGTTTCTCAAATGGCCGAAGCGCCTGTCCTGATTACCGCAAGCTCTCCCGGGCGCAAGAGCGCGGCGATACTTGGCGGCTCCTTCTGGTTTTTAAAGAGCGGGCAGCTTTTTTCAAAAAACTCCAGCTTTTACGATAAGTTTATGGGAAACCTCATACTGTGGCTATATTCAAAAGAAGATTACGTCGCGTTCAAAGTGGAAACCGACCGCGCCAATTATTACGGCGAAGACCGGGTTTTTGTTTCGATAAGCGCCCGCAACAGGGACTTTTCACCCATGATAAGCCCTTCTTTTAAAATAGCTTTAAAGAACGCCGGCGGCCAGGAATCCATAAAGCCTCAAATCACGATGGCCGACGAAGGCTACTACGAATTTTCCTTCAGATCGAAAACGCCGGGCGAAAACGAAATATCAGTGGAAGCCGCGGACGCCGGAGGAAAAAAAGACTCCGCCGCCGCGCGTTTCATGATTTTGAATTCGTCGCGCGAAATGCTAGATAACTCCGCTGACTACGACTGCCTAAAAAAAATATCCGAAAAAACCGGCGGAAGATTTTATGAAAAAGACTCCATAGCGTCGCTTTTTGCCGACATCCCGAAAAAAGGCGGCGAAAAAACGGTGAACATAACTTGGAAACCGTTCGAAAACAAATCCGTTCTCGCGCTGATACTGTCGCTTTTATGCATAGAATGGGCCGTCAGGCGCTATAGCGGGCTGGAATAAGGCTGCCGCATTAAGCCTTCTAAAATAGTCGTAATAGAGGTATAAATATATGAAAATTTTTATGATTAAAATTAAAAAAATTATAATGCCGCCGCTGGCTTTTTTCTTTATCTTTTCAGCGGCGCTGATATCGTTATCGCCGTACGAAGCCGGCGCGGTAAGCCAGCCTTTTTTTTCCGCCGGGCGCGTCAAATATAAAGGCGGCGGCGACTGGTACAACGATCCCGAAGTGCTGCCGAATATGCTTGGCGAATTCGAAAAACGCGCTGGAGTTAAGTGCTACGTCAAAGAAGTCGTAGTCACGCCCGACCAGCCTAAAATTTTCGAGCTGCCGTTCTTATACCTCACCGGGCACGGAAATCTCAAGCTGGAAACCGCCGATATCGAAAATCTGAGAAAATATCTTTTAAACGGCGGGTTTTTATACGTAGATGACGACTACGGGCTCGACGAAAGTTTCCGCCGGGAAGTCAAAAAACTTTTTCCCGAATACGAATTAAAAAAAGTTCCTGACGGCCATCCGATTTTCGACTGTTTCTATAAATTCGCCGAAGGCCTTCCTAAAATTCACGAACACGATGCCAAAGCGCCTGAAGCTTTCGCCATTTTCCACGAAAACCGCATAGTGCTTTTATACACATACGAATCCAATATTTCAGACGGCTGGGCCGACCCCAAAACGCACAACGACCCGCCGGAAGTCAGGGAAACCGCCTTTAAAATGGGCGTAAATATTCTGTACTATTCGCTGATAAGCAATCAGGCCGAACTCGCCGGCGGCAATTCGGCGCCGGACGGCGAGCGGACGACGGGTGAAGTAAATGCTAAATGAAGAACGCAAAAAACTTCTATTTAACTTCATAAACAGTTTCACCGTTAAGGCGGTAAACCTCAACAGGCTTAAACTTAGCCTTATGCTGGCGGTTATCGCCTGGACGGCCACGATCAGCTTTATTTTCATAGACGCGGCTTTCAAAGTGGGGCCGGCTTACGTGTCGTATTACAGGTTCGCTACCGCGGCGGCGCTCGCTTTGTTCGGCGTTTTTTATTATTACTTCGCCGTATTCAAAAAGCCCTCGGCATCCGAGGCCGCCCGGCATATAGAAAAAATAGACCCCTGCCACAACTACCTTTCCACTTCAATTGAAATAGGCGAAACCGAAATCGAAAAATACGGTTTTTCGGCGCCGCTTTACGAGCATACTCAGCAGGCGGCAGCGGAGCATTATCTGCAAAAGGACGTTTCAATATATATAGATTATTCTCCGTTGAAAAAGCTGTTTTACGTCCTTGGCATACTGGCGGTTACCAGCGCTATTATTTTTTCGCAGCCGGACGGGCTAAAGCGGCTCAATAAGCTCTGGCCCGAAATAGCGGGTCTTTTCATGCCGCGGCCGCTCGAGATAATCTCCGCCAACCGGGATTTCACTTCCTACGTAGACGAAGAAATCGATTTCGAGTTCGGCTTCAGCCGGAACGAACCTGTAGAAATTCACATCCAGTACACGGCGGACGAGCGTAAAGACCCTTACCGCCAGATAGTCTTCGATGCGCCGGAAAATAATAACGACACGCGCGTTTACAGGCTGACCCAATCCCCGGCGCAGAACGGCGCTTATAAATATTCGCTGAAATTGCCCGCGCCTTCGTATAATTTTTATTACCGCGCAAGGTCTCTCGCTTCCGACTCGTTCAGCCCCTCCTATTTCGTCTCCTGCAGGAGGCGGCCGGAAGTGACCAGGATAAACGCGTCTTACAGGTTTCCGGAATATACCCGCATAGCTTCAATGGTAGAAGAAAACGTCACTTCGATAAGCGGGCTGTTCATGAGCGAAATTACGCTGACCGCCCATTCCAGCGCGCCGCTTTCCTCCGCGAAGATCGTATTCGCCGGCAACAGGTCTCTCGTTATGGCGATATCGCCCGAAGGTAAAGCGGCTTCGGCAAAATTCAAGCTCGACAAAAAAGACGCGTATAAAATCGAACTGACGGATAAAGACGGCACGAAGAGCCGCGACGGAAAGTTTTACGATATAAACGTTTACGAGGACAGGTATCCGTCGTGCGAGATAATAGAACCGGCCGGCGTAATAAACGCGCCGTACGACCGAAAGATCGACGTAGCCGTCAAAGCCAGGGACGATTTCGCGGTTTCACGGCTCGTTCTCACATACTATAAAAACGAAGGCGACGCCGAAAGCCGTGAAATAACCCTTCACGAAAGCGGCGCGTCGGAAATTTTCGAAAAAACCGTCCTCGATTTCAGCTTTATGAATTTCAAACCCGGCGAGGCGCTTTTTTATTTCGCGGAAGCATACGACAACGACGACGTTTCAGGCCCGAAATCAACCCGCAGCGCGGTAAATAAAATCGTCTTCCCCACGCAATTCGACGAAGCGGTCGAACTGGAAGCGCTTTACGGCTCCATCGAAACCCGCCTCAACAAAATCTCCGCCGATCAGAAAGCCATCGCGGAAAAAATAGAAAAAATAGACGCGCTTCAAAAGCAGGGGGCGATGAACGATTACGAACTCAAGAAAAATTACGAAAATATAGCGCGCAACCAGCAGAACCTTATGAACGAGGCCAGGGAGCTCTCCGCCGATCTCAAGGAAACTCTTAAAAAAATGGAAAACAACGTTTATATAAAACCGGAAACGCTCGCTAAAATAAGTGAAATACAGCAAAAGATCGAGCAGATGGTATCCGACGACATGAAAAGGCTTATGGGCGATATCAATAAAAATGTCGAACGCACAAAGCTCAGCGGGGAAGACATCAAAAAGCTTTCGCAGAACTTCGACGAAAAAAAGCTCGTCGAAAAATTCGAGCGGCTGAAAGAGCTTTTTTCAAAAGCGGAAAAAGAGCAGAAATTATCCACGTTCATGAAAGAGCTCGAATTCGTGCTGTCCAAACAGGAAATGGTGGCCGAAAACACCGAAAAGGCCGCTCCGGAAAACGCGGAGCTGAACTCGGTGCTCGCCGCGGAACAGCGTCAGGCCGGCGAAAATTTCGACAAAGCCTTCGCTAATTTCGAAAAAAATATAAACGACATCGGGCAGATATCCGAGGGCATAAAAAAAGCCGCGGATGACGCGCTAAACAGCCTCAAAAAAGACGAAGTATCCGCGGCCATGAAAAAAGCGGCGGACGATCTTTCAAAAAACTCTCCCGGCGAAGCTTTTGGCGATCAGAAAAAAGCCGCCGAGTCGATGAAACGCAACCTGGAAAATCTAAAAAAAGCTTTCGACGACTTCAAGGACAAAAATAAAAAAGAGCTTCTGGAGGCTCTTTCAAAACTTATAAGCGTCGCCAACGCCATGTCGCGTTTTGAAATGGAGATCATAAGGGATTTTTCCGCGCTGCACGGCCTTATGAGACCGGCCACCAACGATAAGTTCGTCGACGCGCTCGACGGGGTGTCCGAAAAATGCCTTGAAATGTCTAACGCTTCGCGCGATATGGCCGTAGAACTCACACGCCTTTCTAAAAAGACCATCCTTATCGATTCCGCTCACATAGCCGTAGCGGGCTCCATAATAAGGCATTTCGCCAGGATCAAGCCCATGCTTGCCGAACGCGACTTTACCGGCGTCATAAACGCTTCAGGCCAGCTGTATCACGATATCAGCATACTCAATATGATGCTTCTTGATATTTTCGATATAATAAATAGTTCAAAATCCGGTTCCAATATGGACCAGCTGATGTCCATGATAAAAAAACAGGCCGAAGCGCAGGCCAGGTTGAACGCAAAAACAAAAGAAATGATGAAAAAAGCCGGGGAAAACGGGATGCCGCAGCTCTCCGACGACGCGCTAAAATCGCTGGCTTTTGAACAGCAAATGATACGCCGCTCGCTCGAACGCATGATCGACGCCATGGACCCCGACAGCGAACCGGCCCGCCGGCTGCGCGAATTGCGTTCGGAAATGCAGAACCTCGAAGCCGAATATTTAAAAAAGAAAGTCGATTCGAAAGTCCAGTCGCGCCAGAAAATACTTCACGAAAGGCTTCTGGACATGCAGCAGGCTCTTTTCAAAGAAAAGCAGACGACTGAACGCAAGGCCGAAAGGGTCAAAAAATATGCGCCCGCTCCTGCGGCCGCACCTCTCGAAGCGCAGAAAGTGGAAAAACGCGAGCTCAAGCTCGACGACGCGATTAAAAACGAAAAATATCCCCGTTCATACGAAAAAATCATAGAGCTGTACTTCGAAGCCATAAAAAAACTATAACAGGACCAGTGATGCTTTATATGAACCTTAATAACGCCGGAAAATATATTACGAAACCGCAATATTCGTCAAAAAAATCTTCTGCTGGGGCTTTCGCAAATCGCATCCGCCCTCTTTTCGCCTGCCTGATCTGCCTTTTTTTTATCGCATTTTCAGCCGGCCAATCGGCTGCGCAGACGGACGAGCTTTTCGCCCTGTACGACCGCGCCATGCGCGCTTATGAAAAGGGCGACTATCAGAACGCCGAAGCTTATTTTTCAAAGGTTATAAAGCTTTCGCCCGATTCCACCTACGGCACGCAGTCGGCGTTTTATCTGGGCCGCGCGCTCATAAAGCTCGACCGCCAGAAAGAGGCTCTTGAAATATGGCAGTCCTTCTATGATAAAAACATGTTCATCGGAAACCGGGCGGAGCTTTTCAAGCTTTACGAGCAGCAGGGCCTTATAGACCGAAAGCTGGCCGAGTTCGAAGCTAAAATAAAAAAGTCGCCCGGCGACATGATATGCCGGCACGATTATATAGAGTTCCTGATTTTTTTGAACCGCGTGGACGAAGCTCTGGCGCAGTATAACTATATTATTTCGGTTAAGCCCTCGGAATTCTATCTTTATAAAAACGCGGGCGACCTGCTGGTAAGGTTCAAGCGGTATAAAGAAGCGCTTTATTATTACGAAAAGCTCCTCAAAATGCAGCCGGATAACGATTTATTTTTAGAGGCGGCCGGAAACGCATACTACCAGCTCAACGACGTCGAAAAAGCCCGGCAATACTGGTTCAGGATCATCGCTTCATCCGCCGATATTAACCGTTATAACTTTCTGGCCGGAATTTTACAGGCCCATAACATGATAGACGACGCGATATCAGTTTACCGGCTCTGCCAGAAAGCCGCCGGAAACCAGACCGTGTTCTTCGCCGAGCTGGCCGAGCTTTACGAAGTAAAAGACGATTACAAAAGCCTTATAGAATATTATTTCAGCGTGATAGAAACCATGCCGCCGCTTTTCAGCGCGGTAGAACAGAGGCTCGCCGAAACGCTAAAAAGAAATATCGACGCGCGCGAACCTCTGTGTTCGCTGATATCCGGGCCGCTGAAAAAAATCGTATCGCAGGATGCGCAAAAGTTAAGGCTGGCTTCGCTGATTTTTTTGATGTCTAAAAAATATGAAAATGCGCTCGAAATAAACCTTTTGCTTTCAAAGGCCTCGGCCAACCCCGTAATACTCGAAGATTACGCCCGCACGCTCGACGCCCTCGGATTATACGATCTTTCACTGCAGGCTCTGGACGTAATTGCGCGCTCTTACCCTGCGACGGCACACGAATACAACGCCAGATTCATTAAAGCCGGATTTTTAAAAGCACGGAAACGCTACGACGAAGCGCTTAAATTATTCGAGGAAGTCAAAAACGCCAAAAGCTTCAGCGAACTTTACCATGACAGCCTCTATCAATCCGCGCTTATTTATTTCGAAGGGCTGGACATGCGCGACAGGGCGCTAGAAATTTTCGACGCTCTCGAAACGCGCTCATCGAACTTTCATTTTGAAAGCGTTTACTTTAAAGGCTCTCAGGAGCTCTTCCGCGGCAATTATCAGACGGCCGAAACCATGCTGAATAAAATTTACGCGCTCGGCACCCATCCCCGTTCGGCTTCCGCTCTCGCCCTGATCGGGTATTCGCAGCTTTACCGGGAGTCGTGCGAAGCCGCGATAGAAAAATTCAACGACCTCATAGCCCAATATCCCTCTTATGAAGACGCGGCCGATATTTTCGGCGCGATTAAAATCATCAGAACGGCTCAAAACGATAACAAGGAAGATCTGTATAAATATTTCAGCGCCGAGCGTGAATACCGCGCCGCAAATTACTCTACCGCCGAAATACTCTTCGAAAGCCTCGCCGGAAAAGAAAGCCCGCTGAAATATGACGCGCTCAAAATGCTCTATAAAACTCAGCTCAAGCAAAAAAAGCCCGCCGCGTTTAAAAAATCCATCGAAGAATATATAAAAAACGCGCCGGACGATCAAAAACGCGCCGAAGCGATATTCGAACTCGCGTTGTTTTACCTGGAAAAAGGAAACGACGGCGCGGCCGAAGCCTCGGCACGTCTGGAAACGATTCTTAAAAATTACCCGTCGGCGCTTTTAAGCAACAAATCCAGGGTAATTTTAGCTAAGATAAAGGGGGAAAATAAAATTGAAAAAAAGATACGCGATTCTTTTTTTGGCTATAATTAACATAGCGGCTGTTTTAACGCTCGCAGGCGACGCGCGCGCGGAAAAGATATTAATTTACATGGACCGCGCCCAGAACGACCATCTTAAAGCTTACGGAGTGGTTTACAAGGCCGTCGCCAAAGGCATCGGCGCAGAATGGCTGCTCAACTACAGAAACGGTTCCTTTTTAATGGATAACGCCGATTTTGTCAGAGAAACGGCCAACTACATGGGCGTTTCGTTTGAAACCATCGGCGACGACGCGGCGGCTTCGATATATTCCATAATCAAAGACAACAACATGGACGCCGTTAAAATCGAAAAATCGCCTAAAATAGCGGTTTACTCGCCTCCCGATAAAAGGCCCTGGGACGACGCGGTAACCCTCGCGCTCACCTACGCCGAAATACCGTACGACACTCTATGGGACTCCGAAGTGCTTAAAGGCGATCTGAAAAAATACGACTGGCTGCATCTTCACCACGAAGATTTCACCGGCCAGTACGGAAAATTTTACGGCGCGTATAAAAACGCGGTCTGGTATCAAAAACAGGTCCGGCTGTACGAGCAGAACGCCCGCGACGCCGGTTTTAAAAGCGTCCAGGCTCATAAATGCGCGGTGGCTAAAACTATCAAAAAATACGTCGAAGAAGGCGGATTTTTATTTATGATGTGCTGCGCCTGCGATTCAATAGATATAGCCCTTGCCGCCGACGGCGTGGATATAATCCCTTCAGAAATAGACGGCACTCCTGCGGACCCCAATTGCCAGCAGAAGCTGGATTTTTCTAAAACTTTCGCATTCAAGGATTTTACTCTCGAAATGGACCCGTACGTTTACGAATTCTCCGACATAGATATCGACGCCAATAAATATTTCAGGAACCCTTTAGATAAAGGCGATTTCACATTGTTCGAGTTCTCGGCGAAACTCGACCGGGCGCCCACGATACTTACCCAGTCTCACGAAGCCTCGGTGAAAGCCTTTCTCGGCCAATCCACCGCCTTCAAGCGCAAATGCATAAAAGACAGCGTGATAATACTGGGCCAGATAAGCGATGAAGAAGTGAAATATCTTTATTCCACGCTCAAAGAAGGGAGCTTTACGTTTTACGGCGGCCACGATCCGGAAGATTTCGCGCACGAAGTCGGCTCGCCCGCCACCAACGTTTCGCTGCACAAAAACTCCGCCGGCTACCGCCTGATACTTAACAACATTCTATTCCCGGCCGTCAAAAAGAAAAAGCTTAAAACATAAAACGCGTTTTCGCTAAAACATGCGCAAAAAAAAACGCCCGAAGGAAGATTTAACTCCACCTATCCGGGCGGTTTTTTATATATTCATTTTATTGAATATTATTTATTTTTTCTTTTTCTTGAACGGCGGGAAGTCGTCGTCGTCGCCCGAGCCCTGTTCTTCTTCTTCTTCGAATTCGCTCTCGATAGGCTCTTCTTCGTAACTGAAGTCGCCGCGCGAATCGTCTTCGGCTTCGTCGATTTCTTCTTCGGCCGGATTTTCTTCTTCTTCTTTTTCCTCTTCGAAGCTTTCCTTTTCTATTGAAAGGTCTTCGTAGCCTTCTTCGCGTATAACACCTTCGGCTATTATGCTTCCGGACTGAATTTCAGCGCCGTTGGCCACTTTGATCTGGAATTCATCGGGAATTTCATAAGCTACGGCGTTTTGAAGCACTTCGACGAACTCGACTTTTTTTATGCGGTCTTTTTCGCTTTCCTGCGGGGCGAAAGTGTACTTTACGATACCGTAAAAAGGCGATACGATCTTAGCCAGGGGCTGGCCTATTTTTATTTTATCGTCGTCGGCGACGAGAATTATGAAGTTCTTGTCTATGGTATATTCTTTGACGATACTTTTTTTAGTGACGATTATCTTATTTTTCTTTACGCTGGCAACGCCGTCAATTTCTGAATAAATGGTCGCCACGTCGCCGCCCTCTTCTATTTCTTCGCCGTGCTGGCAGTGAAAAACTAAAGCGAGCCGAGATTTTAAAGCGTACTTGACCGGTTCGGGAAAACCGAACTTGAAGGCGCTTTCTTTTTTCTGGCGGTTTGTTACGAAAATCATGCCGCCCGGTAATAAAACCCTTTTTAATTTATTCGTTTTAATCTGAAAATATTCAACGATGCCGCTCACTTCAGAACGAATAGAAATCAGGTCTTTCATTTTATCCCTCCCTGACTTTTTTTTGCCTATAATACATAAACATTGAATTAGAGTCAAGCTTTTTTTAAATATTTTTTAATTATTAATAAAACGCAAAAAAAAGAGGCCGGCCATTGCCGCCTCTTTTTTTATAATTGCGTATTAACCTAATCGACCGCCGGGTTCTGCTTCGGCATCAGGGCCGCCGTTATAGTTTTAGCGGCGCTTTTCAGCGCTTCAGGGACCATTTCGGGGTTTTTTCCGCCGGCCATAGCCATATTGGGCTTTCCGCCGCCGCCGCCGCCGCATATCTTGGCCACGTCGCCTATAAGCTTACCGACGTGTATTCCGGCTTTTACGGCATCGTCTGACGCCTTGCCCGCAAATATCACCTTCGGCTCCACCTTGGAAGAAAGTATTACCACGCCGCTTTTGACGCGCTCGAGCAATATGTCGCAAACGCCGCGAAGGTCTTCGTCGGAAAGACCGTCCAGCGTGGAAACGATCACTTTGAAGCCGCCTATGGCGTGCGCGTTGTCGGCCAGCGTTTTGGCTTTTATAGTCGCCAGCTGGCGTTTGAGGGCCGCGTTCTCTTTTTCGGCGCCTTTGAAGGCGGCCTGCATTTTGTTCACTGCGTCTTCAACCTCTGCCGCGGGGCATTTAAGGGCCGAGGATATATTTTTAACTTTATCTTCTACCTGCTTGAGATAATTAACCGCCTCATCGGCCACGAGGGCTTCGACGCGGCGAACTCCAGCCGCCAGGGCCGTTTCCGACAATATTTTAACGAGGCCTATCTGGCCCGAATTTGAAACGTGCGTTCCGCCGCAGAGCTCTTTGGAAAAATCGCCCACGGAAACCACGCGCACGCTGTCGCCGTATTTTTCATCGAATAAAGCCATGGCGCCTTCTTTTTGAGCTTCTTCCAGCGTGGAAAGCTTTGTAGAAACCGGCATACAGCCGCGCACGGCTTCGTTTACCCTAGCTTCGACGGCTTCGAGAACTTCGGGATCGACGGCTTCGAAATGCGTGAAGTCGAAACGAAGCCTGCCGGGCTCAACCTTTGAGCCTGCCTGCTTGACGTGCTCGCCCAGGGCGCTTCTTAAAGATGCGTGAAGGATATGCGTGGCGGTGTGCGCGGCGCGTATTTTAAGGCGCATTGCGTCGTTGACCTTGGCGGTTAATTTATCGCCGGTTTTGATAACGCCCGACACTACCCTGCATGTATGAGCGAAAAGGCTTGCGGCCGGCTTATATGTAGATTTAACGTCTATGGTAACGGCGTCGTTAAGAAGCGCGCCGCTGTCGCCGATCTGGCCGCCCGATTCAGCGTAAAAAGGCGTTTTGTCTAAAATTATCTCTATCTCGTCGCCGGTTTCGGCCGAATCTACCTTAACGCCGTCTCTGGACATGAAAACGACTTGCGCTTCAGACTGATCGCAATCATAACCGGTAAAATTAGTTTTTACGCCGCGCGACAGGAGGTCGTCGTATAAAGTGGCGCCCGAAGCGTCTTTAGCCGCGCTGATGTGCGACGATTTAGCCCTGGCGCGTTCGCGCTGGTTTTCCATGGCGGCCTTGAATTCTTCTACGTTTACGGATATATTTTTTTCTTTTGCGATTTCGAGGGTAAGCTCCAGCGGAAAGCCGTAGGTGTCGAACAGCATGAAAGCCTCCGCGCCGGATATTTCCTGCTTCGCCTCTATTTTCTTCGCGATCATTTCGTCGAGCAGGCGGCAGCCGTGGTCGAGGGTTTGCTGGAATTTTTCTTCTTCCGCGCGTACCATTTTTGTAAGCGATTCTCGCTGGCGCGTGATTTCAGGATAACCGTTCTTCAGTATTGAAATAACGACCGCCACCAGCTTATGCATGAAGGACGAATCGATGCCGAGGAGCTTGCCGTGGCGTATAGCGCGCCTCATAAGGCGCCTGATGACGTAGCCTCTTCCTTCGTTGGACGGGAATATGCCGTCGGACATGGCTATAGTGACCGCTCTCGCGTGATCGGCGATTATGCGGAAAGAAACGTCTTTATCGCCGTAGTAGCCGTAATCGACATTGGCGAGGTCTTCTATGAAGGTTATCAGCGGCCTGATAAGGTCGGTGTCGAAATTGCTGGTGACGCCCTGCGCTATCGAAGCGACGCGTTCGAGGCCCATACCGGTGTCTATATTTTTACGGGGCAGCGGTTCGAGCGTGCCGTCGGCTTTTCTATCGTACTGGGTGAATACGAGGTTCCAGAACTCGGTATAGCGGTCGCAATCGCAGCCGACGAAACAGCCGGGTTTTTTGCATCCGCGCGCTTCGCCCATGTCTATATAGATTTCTGAGCAGGGGCCGCAGGGGCCGGTATCGCCCATTTTCCAGAAATTGTCTTTTTCGCCGAGCCGCACTATTCTTTTGGGATCGAGGCCGACTTCTTTGGTCCATATTTCAAAGGCTTCTTCATCGTTTTCGAATATAGAGACATAAAGCCTGTTTTTATCGAATTTGAGGACTTCGGTAACGAATTCCCATGACCAGCTGATAGCTTCGCGTTTGAAATAATCGCCGAAGGAAAAATTACCAAGCATTTCAAAAAAAGTTTGATGGCGGGCTGTGCGGCCGACATTTTCAAGATCGGTTTCGCGCAGGCATTTCTGGCATGAAGCGGCGCGGCGGTTTTCATCCGTAAGTCCCTTGCCGAAAAACTGGTCCTTGAAAGGCACCATGCCGGCCGAAGTGAACAGCAGCGTGGAATCGCCGTGAGGTATCAGCGAAGCCGAAGGTTTTATCTGATGGTTTTTCTTCTTGAAAAAATTTAAAAATTCTCTTCTAATTGAATCGCCGGTCATTTGAGTATCTCCTTAAATAAAAAAAATATAGTATGGAGCTGAATAATTTGTGATATTTTATCAAATTATGCGTAATTTGTCAATTATTAGATTATTAAGATTTGTAAATTCGATCTGTAATTTCAAGATTGACAAGACGGGATAAAAATGATAGCATAACTTAACGCAACAGTCAATATCCGCTATAAGGAGAAAACATGATCAGTAAATATCGCAAATACTACTTAACCGCCGCTCTGGCGTTTTCGATTTTAACTCCTGCCACGCTGCCGGCCGCAGAAACCGAAAATAATAAGCCGGAAACTTCGATAATTTACGCCGCTAAGTATAAAGGCGCGCAGGAAATTCAAAACTGCATTTCCGCGGGCGCGAACATCAACGAGCGCTCCCAGAACGGCCGCACGGCGCTTATGGAAGCCGCCGTTAAGGAAGACAGCGAATCGGTAGCTCTGCTGCTTTCAAAAGGCGCTGACGTTAAAATAAAAACGGCGGCGGGCGAAACCGTTTTAATGCTTTCTGTTTTCAAGGGAAATATGGATATAATTAAAATGCTCGTCGAAAAAGGGGCCGATATCAACGCTAAAGACAACGACAATGAAACGGCGCTTATAAACTCGATTAATTACCGCGAAAATATCCATGTAATCGAATACCTGCTTGAAAAAGGGGCCGATATCGACGCCCGGGACAATTTCGGCAGAACGGCGCTCGCTATAGCGGCCGCTGAGGGCGTTAACGGAATCGTAAAGCTGCTGATCGAAAAGGGCGCCGATATAAACAGCCGCGACAATAAAGGTAAAACTCCCCTTATGCTTGCCGCCGAAAACGAAAAGCAGGAAACGGTTCTGCTGCTGCTTGAAAAAGCCTCGCCGAACGCCATAAACGCAGCCGACAACAATGGCAAAACGGCCGTCATGTATGCTATAGAGAATAACCTTACCGGGGCGGTGAAACTTTTAATAGCCGGAAAAGCGGACCTAAAAGCGAGCGACAATAACGGCCAGACGGTAAAACAGTACGCGCAAACGCGCCGCAAAAACGACGATATAATAAATATGCTCAAAGCGGCCGGCATCGAATAAAATTTATAGCCGGGCCGCCTCGCGCCATAAAAACAAACCAGGGCTCACGTAAAAGCGGACGCCCTGGTTTTTATTTTATTGTCTTATTTATTTGGTTGTTTTTTTATCGCCTGAATATTAAAAATCGGTTATTTTATTTTCGCTTATTACTTGATTAGCTTTCTGTTCGCCGAGGAAATTTTTAAGCGCCTCTGAAGCCGTTTTGAAAGGAAGCACGCCCATGGCTTCACGCGCCTGGATCATTTTTATTACGTCTTCATCGGTAAGGCCGTTCAGCTGGAGGTTTGCGAGCAATCCGGGAGTTACGGTAGAAAGGTTGACGTTAAGATCTTTATGATCGGGCGCGCCGGGGATCACTCCGACTTTCATCCATAAATCCGGGCCGATATTAGCGTCTATATTATCCTGCTGCATAACGGTATTGAAAAGTTCTTCTTTATACGACGTCCATTTTTCTTTGATGGGATAAAACTCTTTCTGGTCCATTTTTTTCTGAACGTATTTCAGTTTGGCCTGATAGTAGTCGTGATAGAGGCCGCGCGCTTTATTTGAAACTGTAGCGTAGTTGGTGCCTTCGAGGAAAATGCGGTATAAAACTCTTTTATCTTCGGGAAAATCTTTTACCCAGCCTTTTAAAAATCCTATAAAATCTTTCGGCCTGTGAGAATACATTACAGAAATAGATTTAATGAAAGGATCTTTGATGGCGCGCGAAGTGAGTATATCGTAAAATACTCCGGCGACTGCGCCTTCTGTTGAAACGATTTGAAGGCCGTTCTTTAAAATGCCGGTTTTCTTTTTAGTGGTCTGCCAGATATAGCGGTCGCGGCGGACGGGGTCCTGTCTGGTGAATAAAAATTCTGAAATTCTGTATTTTTCGCGTTCTTCTTCTTTAAGTTTCAAAAGCGGGTTCGTAGGGCCGTAAAGCGCTTCGAAAGCTTCCGCCCATCCTTCTATATAAGCCAGGCCGCGGTCTGATATAACGGGGCCGTCGTGGCCCATATTGCTTTTCTTTTCGACTACGCCCATCTGCGAGCCGTACATGTCGAACATAATGCCGTGAGCGTTTTCGTGAGCCACTACGAGATCGAAGGTATCGTTTTTGATGGCGTCGGTTACGAGGAATAATTTAGGTATATCTTCGATGATGGTAAGAGTGCTGAAGAAAAAGTTCTTTCCGTCTTTTAACGGCAGGTAAGCCGGTATCTGGCCGCAGGCCGGGCCGGTGCCGAGGCTCAGGCCAACGAAACATGCGATCGGCGAATTTACATATTGCTTGTAAAATTCGGCGTATTTTTCGTTGCCTGATTTTTTAATCAGGTCGTATTTTATCATGCGGGCGATCACGCGTAACTTTGCGGAATCGAGCATTTCTTCGGATTTCAAAAGATAAGGGATGGCTTCTTTAGCGTATTCGCCGGCGCCTTCAAAAGGAACCACTTTAAAGCCTGACGGGCGGGCCACTTCGAGTTTTTCAAATTCGTTGGTTATGGAAACCGATTCGGGCTGGCCCTGGGCGTTAGCCGCCGGGGCGACCGATATAAAAGCGTTTTCCGGGCTGAGTGGCACCTGATATTGCGGCGCGAGATAAGTAGTGGGTTTTTTAGCGAAAGCCGCGCCGGCGACCAGCGCTATAGCCGCAACCACCAATAATGCTGTAAGAATTGACTTTTTAAATAAAACGGCGGATACTCTTTTTTTCTTCATACTCATTCCTCGTTTCTTTTATTATTTTTTTGCTTAACTAAATAAAAATAAAACACGCTTTTTAGCGCGCTTGATACTATATATTTATGATTTATAAAAAACTGATAGAATAATTATACCAAAAAAAAACGCTCCTGTCAAAAATATCGTCAATAATTTTTACTTTTCATTTTGAGCGGGCAGTGCAGGCAGGGGCAGATAATTTTTTTCGGGGACGCGTTCTAAAATCCCTCCGGGATTTTTGCCGCTTGAGCTCGGCCCCGCAGCACGCCGTTGCCGTCCATGGCGCGTGCTGCATTAGGGCCTCCGTGCCCCGATCTCGCCCATCCCTGGGCTCCAGGGCCTCCGCTACACCCCTCAAAAATTTTGTCTGGCCCCTGCTACATGCTTAAAAACAATTTAAACAATGGATTACAACCTGAAAGTTCTTTTTATAGGCTGGTTAACACAAAAGCCTGTTATAAAACCCTTAAGTTAACTAACCAACAAGCCATTATTGCTGCGCAGACGCGAGCGTAGCGCGCGTCTGCAAAAAACAGAAATAGAAAAAGCAGAAGAGAAATTTGAGGCAGTTCCTGAAAAGAGCATAAATGAATTGAATTAAAGCGCCGGAAGAAAAGCCGGCAATCCACAAAAATAAAGCGTCAGGCAAATCCGGGGTTGGAAGGGATTATAAGGGAAGGGAGGGGCCGTGGCACCTCGCCTTCCCTTATCAAAAAAGATTTACAAAAAAGAGTTTACGCTACCGGCGTTAAGCTGTCATAAATTATTTAGCCGTTCCGCTTTCGATATCGCTTAAAAGCGACGGGTATTTTTCTTTAAGCAGCAAATCGATATCTTTTTCAAGTCCTCCGAATTCGCTTCTAACTTTAGTTAAAACGCTTTTTATGAGCTCAGGCTGCTCTTTATTTATGATTTGTGTGATTTTTTGAAAAAACGCCCCGAAATGTTTATCGAGAAGCCCGGAAATTTTTTCCGGCAATTGCGGATATTTTTCTTTTATAAATGCCGCCATATTTCTTTTCGCTTCGAGTTTGAATTTAGCCGCCTTAAACAGAACTCCCGGATTTTTTTTATTGAGCAGATCGGCGATATCGGCCCGCAAAGAAAAAAAGTCTCCGCCGCCGTTCTCGATCAGGGTATCTAAGAACCCTTCGATAAACGAGCATATTTCGTTTTTATACCCTGAGCCGATTATTTCGGTCAGTTTGACGAGCGTTTCCGGATTTTTCAGGAGCGAAATCACAATAATGCCCGGTTTTTTCATATCCGGAAATTTATTTTTAAGTTTGCCGGCGCATTCTATAAGCTGCGGGTTATTATCTCTGAAATTTTTAAAATCGCCGGCCGCTTTTTTTAATATTTCAGGATTTATCTTTTTAAAATTAGTGACCGCGGCGTTTTTAATTTCATCTTTTACCGAGGCGTGGCGGGCTTCGACAAGCGCTTTAATTTCATCTTTCGACTCGAGGAGGGTTTTAGCTAAAGTTTCATGTTTTGACGCAAGTGATTTCATTTCGCCTTTTTTAGCGATAAGATCGTCGATCAATGCCGGATTGGGTTTTAGTATATTTTCTGCAAAATCTTTAATGAACGCTTGCAGCGCACCGTCGTAATCGGTTTTAAGCGAAGCGAACGCCGATCTGATAAGTTTTAATTTTCCCTTCGCGCCGTCTTTGAAGCATGAATTCGCAATAGACGGAATACGAAGCGGCAAAGCGGAATATTTCGACTCGATTATATTTAAAATATCTTCGGGCAATCCGGGATATCTGGCGTTTATCATTTCAGCGATCAAACGCTTTTCCGAAAAAGATTTGCCGAAAATTTTAACCAGGTATTCATATTCGAACTGTGAAGCGAGCGCACTCGCTGAAAAAGTTAAAACGGCCACTGCAAAGATTAACGCAAAAAAATTAAGTTTGAAAAAAAATTTTTTACTCATAACGGCGCCTCCTTGATTTTTCTTTCTAAGCATATTATATCAAAGCATTGTTA
Organism: bacterium ADurb.Bin243; assembly: GCA_002069765.1. Lineage (GTDB taxonomy): Bacteria > Muiribacteriota > UBA9980 > UBA9980 > UBA9980 > UBA9980. The sequence continues at coordinate 16,532 of MWBZ01000031.1, read as the reverse complement.
AGCCGTTATTACGTTGCGTATAAGAAATGGTTAAAATACCGTTAAAAATTCGTTAAAATATCACTGCTGCGGCGAACGGGCCTTTTTAAGAGTAAAGCACACGCGGACGCCGAATCCGGGCTCGGGATCGCAAAACTCGACGACGCCGCCGAAAGCCTGAACGGTCTGCCTGCAAATGGCCAGTCCCAGACCGCTGCCGCCTGCGGTTCTGGACATATGGCGGTCGAGGCGGTAAAATCTACGAAAAACCTTCTCCCGCTCGTCTTCGGGTATCCCTTCGCCCATATTGCTTATTTCAAACAGGTATAATTCTTTGCCCGGCGGCGCTTTTTCCGAAGGCGGAGCCGTATTTTCCAAGGGCGTTTCCATAACTTTCACCGATATAACGGCGTTTTCGGGCGAATGAAGCACGGCGTTTTCGAACAAGTTTTTAACGGCTTTCGTTATGCGTTTATCTTCCGCCATGACTTCGATACTTTCTGCAGCGGCGAAATTGGTTTCGATTTTAATATTTTTTTTCTTTATCTGTTCATCATAACGGGCGAAGGTTTTGTAAAATACGGCGGCCATATCGACCGGATAAGTTTCGATCACGGCGGCTCCTGACTCGAGTTTTGAAAGTTCGAGAATATCCGAAACCAATTCCGAGAGATAATTAGTTTCTTCTACGATCCTCGCGGCGTAACGCTTTATTTCTTCTTCGCCGCTGACGACGCCGTCGGCGATAGCTTCGCCAGCCCCTCTGATGGAAGTAAGGGGGGTTTTGAATTCATGCGAGGCGTCGGCCAGAAAGTCGCGCTGGCTTTTAAGCAGGCCTTCTATTTTTCCGGCCATTTCGTTGAGCGTGGCCGCTATGCGGCCAATGTCGTCTGAGGATTTTATGCCGATCCTGGGCGAAAAATCGCCGGCCGAATAGCTCGCCGCGGCGTTATATATTCGTCCCAGGGGCTTGAGAAGCCATTTAGCGAGGAACAGGCCGATGAAAGCGGATGCGAATAGCGATATGACGAGCGAAACGAAAATTTTTTTCTGCAGTTTTTTGCGACGCTGTTCGCTCGTATGAAAATTAACGAAGCTTATGACGCCGCCTTTAAAAACCCCGCCGGAAAATATCGGCGCCGAGCAAAAAAAGCGGCGATCGGCGGGCGTCTGGCCGGCAAATACTCCGGTTATGGTTTTACCTTCCATAAGCGACTTTCTGTCGTATTCGGAAAGGCGCGGCATATATTTAGCGTCGGGCGTCAGGGCAGAATCGGAAATAAAATTAAAATCGCTTCCGTAAATCCCGGCGCTTGCGTTTATAAAAACCGGCGTTTTCTTGAGAAATTCGTCGGCCGCCGCGCCTTCGGGAATTCCGGTTTCATTGAAGACGGATGCGATTTTTGAAGTTTGATAAACGATATCTTCCCTGAGCAATTCTAAAAAAAAAGACGCAACCGATACGGCCATTATTCCGCCGGATAGAATAACGCAAAAAAGCGAAGTGGCGAGAGTTATAAGCGCGACTTTATATTTAAACACTATTTTCCTCGAATTTATAACCGGCGCCCCGCACCGAAACGATGGGCGTAAAACCTTCGCGCGCTTCCGCCAGAGCCTGCCTGAGATGTTTTATATGAACGTCGACGGTGCGCGACATTCCTTCTCCGTCTTCGCCCCATACGGCAATGTATATTTCTTCTCTTGAATATACTATGCCGGGGTTGGACGCGAGCTTTTTTAATATTTCGAACTGCGTATAGGTAAGCGAAACCACGGTTCCGCCCAGCCGCGCTTCGCGCCTTTTTATATCTATTTTAAGGGGCCCGGCCTCGATCAAGCCGGCAAATTCATCCCGCGCAGGGCTTTTAATGCAGGCTTCGGCGGCGTTAGATGCCGGTTTAGAAATAGAATTAGCGACAGGCGAGGTTCTTCTTAAAATGGCTTTAATTCGCGCGAAAAGTTCGCGCGGCGAAAAAGGCTTGGTTATATAATCGTCAGCGCCTATTTCAAGCGCGAGGACTTTATCGATTTCTTCGTCTTTAGCGGTCAAAAAAATTACCGGGACGCCGCTGGTTTTTCTCAATTCGCGGCACAGCTGAAGGCCGCTAAGCCCCGGAAGGCCGATATCGAGTATTATCAGATCGAAACCGCCGCCAAGCACCGTTTCAAGGCCAGAGCGTCCGTCGGATTCCCTTAAAATTTCGTAATTTTCACTGAGCGCATATTTAATAATAAAATCTGATATTTTATCGTCATCTTCTATCAGAAGAAGTTTTTGCATAAACGAACCGCCGTTTTTAAATTTTTAAAAAATTAACCGACGCGTCTTTTTTATCATTTTAAGCCGGTTTCAGCGGTAGCGGCATTTTCAGGTTGAACTGCATTATCGATTTTACATTCGGATCCGTGAAGTTTATTGTAATCCGCTTTAGCTTTATCCAGGGCGGTTTTGACTTCCGCCTCGGAAACGTCGTCGCAGTAGATTACGATGTCTTTAAACATCCCCGCAGTCGTATAAAAATTATGTTTTTCGTTTTTTATTTTATAAACGCCGATATATTTGCTGAGCGGCAATTTCATCGCAAGTTTCCGGTCGAATTTATAACGGTATTCATAGTTATATTTATTTTTCAGATATAAATAAATTTCCGAGCTTTCATCGAAAATCATATAATCGAATTTCTTTTTAGCCATCGGATCATCGGGCGGCATTTCCTGCTTGGCGCGTTCGAGCGTGGCGGTCAGCTTGGAAAGATATTCTCCGCAGACGGGCTTATAAAATTTATCGAAATCGTTCTGGAACGAATAGTTTTTATTATCGACGACATCGTAAATGCTTTCTACGCCGTATATTCCGACTGCGAAAGCGGCGAGCACAAAAACGTAGCCGTATTTATGCCTGTTAAAAAACATGAGAATGAAAATTACCGCGCTCAATCCGAGCGGCAAAATTATTGGCGGCAGGCCCTTATCGGTATTATGATGGATCGCAAAAGCGAAAATGGAAAGAAGGTTTGTGACTCCTACGGTCAAATTGAGGGTAAAGTTAAATAAAAACGGCGATCTGAAACCGAAATTTCTGTAATCTATAGCGGCAAGCAGCAAAATCAAATATGCGATAAAAAAAATTATCTGGCGGTTGAACTCCATCATCATTTAATAAGACCTCTTTCTATAATTTCGTTTAATAAAGCGACATCAGCGGGAGCTATAGGCATTTTCGAAGACGCTATATCGTTTTTTTCGAAAAAGCCGAAGTCGTCGCATTCGAGAGCGCGCGCCTCGCCTGAAATATATTCGCACAGGTATGCCAGCAGAAGTATTTTTTTATTTCCGTATTCGAAGTAGCTGAAATTAAAAGGCGCCTTTGCCCTGATTTCAAAATCCAGCTCTTCTTTTATTTCGCGTTCGAGGCATTTATCGGGTTTTTCGCCCGGCTCGAGCTTTCCGCCGGGAAATTCCCAGAACCCTCCGAGCGTATCGTTTTTTTTTCTTTTCGCGAGAAACAGGCGTTTATTTTCGTCAATGATAACGGCCGCAGTAACAGTGATCGGCATTTTATCCGGCAATTTATATCACCCTTTGCAATGATTTTTAGTATAATGTAAGTTATCATAAATTCCGATATAAATCAATATAAAATAATCAAAGTAAGAATTTATAATTATTGATAAGAGGCTTACATGAAACCCATAAAAATAGACGTTCTCGTTAAAATAAGTATCTTTTCCGCAATTTCATTCGTTCTAATGAGATTTTTTGAAATTCCGATCCCTTTTTTGTGGCCCGAGCTCAAATATGACATGTCCGAAGTTCCGGCGGCGATAATAGGGTTTTCAATATCTCCAGCGGCGGGCGTCAGCGTTATTTTAATCAAAAACGCGCTCCATCTTATAACCAGTTTCAATCTGATAGGGATTATCGCCAACACGCTCGTAGGAGTGATCTTTGTCGGAATAAGCGCCTCGCTGTACGCGCGCGATAAAAAGCTTAAAACGGCGGTAAGCGGTATGCTTTTCGCGACGGTCGTAATGGCGCTTGTAATGATGCCGGTTAATTTTTTTCTGGTCCGGCTCTTCACCGGCGGTCAGATGCCGAACATGGAGCGTCTGGTTTTTTATTCGATACCGACGTTCAATCTGTTCAAAGGCGCGTTGAACGCCATCATAACATGTATTTTATATAAAAGAGTATCGAAAGCGTTTTTAAAGCAGGGTTCAGGCCCTACTCAGCCGCCTGAGAATCTTTAGTCTCTTCGACCATTTTCAGGACTTTATCGAAGCGTATTTTGCCTGTGGACGTTCTCGGAAAAGGGCTTTTCAGAATATAAATATCGCGGGGCACCTTTACCGGCGGAAGTTTTTTCGCGCACAGGCCGCGTATTTCGTCTTCGTTCGCATTCGAGCCTTCATCGACGACCATTGCGGCCGCGAGTTTTTCGCCAAGCAAAGCGTCTTTGCGGCCGAAGACGAGCACGTCTTTAAAAAGACCTGTAGAGCGTAAAAACGCCTCCACGTCAGAAGAATTGACCTTGACGCCGCCGATATTCACAAAGGCGCTGCTGCGCGCAAGAAGGTGAAGCGCGCCGGACGGGTCTATATAGCCGCTGTCGTCGGTTTCGAGCTCCGTGCCGCCGAGGCGCCATTTTGCTTCGCCTTCGGGGCAATTAAATTTATAATAACCGCCGTCGGGGATTTTTTTTCTTATTATAACGCGGCCTATATTTTCTCTGATCGAGTCGCTATCGCCTTCTTTAAGGCGGCCGTGAACATCGCGCGTTACGGCCCTGACCGCCGCGCCGGCGTCATCGATAACCGTTATAGCGTTACCTTCGAGCGCAAAGCCCACGTCGTTGTTTATTGTGGCGCGGTTTTCGGCCGAACTTCTGCGGCCGAGGTTAAAGCTGACGCAGCCGACTTCGGTGATGCCGTAAACCGAGGCTATATTAAAATTAAAAGCTCCGAAAAATTTTTCAGAAAGGCCGCTCATAAGGGGCATTCCGGCGGACACGACCATTTCGAGCCTGTCGAAGCCGATTCCTGAAGATAATTTATAATTAACGAGATTTAAAATAAAAGGCGGAATAGTGAAGATATGTGTAATTTCGTTAAAAGCTATTTCGTCCATAACGTCCGAAGAAAAGCCGAAATCGCGCAGATAAAGAGGCGCGCCGTTATAAATCGAGCCGAACAGGGCGAATTCGAGGCCGTAAGAGTGCGACGCGGGAACGTTCGCCATATATCTGGTATCGTTAACGCTCATTATGCGGGGATATAATTTTTCGGCCTGATAAGACAGGGCGGCCGCATTTTTTTTGACTATTTTCGGGCGGCCCCCGGAAGCCGATGTAACCAGCATAAAAAGCGTTCCGTCGTTTAGGGAATCCGAATAAAGGCATCCGCCATTTTGTGTTAAAATCGTTTCCAGGCCTGGAGTAATAATATTTATTTTGCGTCCGTCAGCCATGGGAGACGATTCGGAAAAAGCAAAAGCGTTGTCGGTAATTATGGTTTTGACTTCGGAAATGTCGATTAAGGACTGGAGTTCGTCGTTACCGTATTTAGGATTGATAATAATAGGAATGATGCCGGCTTTAAGGCATGCGGCAAAATATAAGATAAAATTAATATTGTTATAACATACGAGCGCGCACACCGCTCCTCTTTTAAGGCCGGCATGTTCAAGTTCGCGGCTCACGCGATAGGAGCGCGATATTATATCGGTGTAAGTAATCTTTAAGCCGTTATAATCGATGAATACGGCGGGGCCTTTCTGAGAGCCGTATTTTTCTAATAAGCCGCAAATATCCATTTCAGATCAATACTAAAGCCTGTCTTTAGTTTCGATAGAAGGCAGCTGCGCCTGCCTGCTTTTGTCTTCGAGGAGCTTTTCGACGAGTGACGCCATATCGTCTATGGTTTTTATGGCGTGAAGTTTTTCTTCGGGTATTTTAATTTTGAAATTTTTTTCGAGCTGGACGACTACCTCTATAGAGAGCATGGAATCAAGCTTGCGTGGAAAGTCGAGGCCTTCCATGGAAGTATTCATCATTTCGCTGCCTATGATCATGTTGTCTCGCGAGGTGCGTATGATTTCACGCCTTACGAAAAGATTGAGCTCGGAAGCGGCCTCTGGAAGAAGGCCCGGGTATTTTTCATTTATTTTTTGTTTTTTAACGAGCCTTTCAACTATCTTAATGGTGGATTCCAGGCCGGTTATTTCAAGAAGATCGAAAACCGAAAAGGTGACGCGGAATTTTTTTTCTATATCGGATATGAATTTATTTTCTATCGCGTTGGTTAATTTTGGATTAGCCACTTTAATGTTCTGGCGCGACATGAAATCTGAAGCGAAAGTCATGACGTCGAGCGAAACGTCGGCGGCGGCCACCGAAGGCTGCTGCTCTTTGACGGCGCGGCTGACCACGTTTATAAAAGCCTCGAAACTGCCCGCGAATATGGAATCGTCTTTTGAAAGGCTGATTTTATATTTAGCCTCTATGGCGTTGATCAGATTAAGCAATATATTGGAATCGTTGAATATTTTGGCGGCTATAGCCATTATTTCCTGTTCGACGACGGCCTTGTTGAAATTAAAATCGGGCCTCTGTTCGCGAAGCAGTTTATAAACGTTAGTAAAAATATCGCCGGTGGAAACCTCGGCATAATTGACCTTTATTTTAAAAACTCTTTCGAGCGTGGTTAAAAAGCTGATAACGTCTTTGCAGCGACGGGAAACGTTTACAAGCGAAAGCCCGCGGTTTAAAACTGCTTCGCCGTAAAGGGAATATATGGCGCCGTTTAAATTGGCCATCAGTTCCGACTCGCTGTATTTAAGCTTCTGGGGCGCCGTTTTTACGCTCTTAATAATTTCTGAAAATATTCTGCTGTAGGTTATTTTATTATTTTCAAACCCCTGCGGCACGATGAAATCGAGCCCTGAAATTTCTTTTGTTTTCAAAACGGCGTTAGACGCTTCGTCTTTTGTGAACGTATTGTTTTTAAGGATATCGGGGCAGAAACCGGCGTAAAGCGCATCGCAGAACGACTTAAAATCGGTATTAAAACCTGGAGAATATTTTTTTACGGTTTCGTATAGCTGCTTTACGGATTTAATTTCTAAAAATTCAAGCGGGGAGCTTTTGAATTCGTAAGTTTTCTGGATATAATCGATTTGCTTTAAGGCGCTAAGAACAAGCGCGTCAAAAAAGCAAATGTCTAAAAACGAAGATTTGCCTATTACTTTATTAACGATCTTGGTCACTTCAGCTTTTATATCCATAAAAAGCCCCCTTATAAAATTATGCTGTCATCATTATTTTAGATTATAGCATAATAAGCATGCCCTGTCAATTTTATTTAACATTTTATTTAGCGATAACCGGTCAATTGATTTGAGATTTTAATATGAAGTTATAATTTTTTAGCCGGCCGGCCGGTTCGAGCTTTTGGCGCCGCCGATTCGTTCGGGGCTTTTTTTCGGCCGGACGGAATTGTACACTTCTTTTACGAGGCTGACCAGATTGTGATAAGCTATCGAAAAAAAGAAGAAAATGCCCTGCTTGAAAAATTTCATGTAATTTGGCGTTATCTTTAAAAGCGAATAAACGCGGGGCAAGGATACGTAAAATCTGATATTCGCGTAGAGCATAATATATGCGAACATAATCGGCGAAACATTCGCCAGGTTGAAGTAACGGTTAAAATAGTGATATTTCTGGGTGCCTTCGCATGCGTCATCCGCTTTAGATTTATAAAAAGTTTCGCTTAATTCGGTAAAACCGTGAGGATTGACCGAAAAAAACAGCGCGTGGTGAAGCTTTGAATGCACGGCGAAATCGACGGTGCCCATCATTTCAAAATAAGTTTCGCCGGGAAACCCGAGCATGAAAAAACCGTTGACGATAAAACCCATCTTTTCGGCCATTTCGATAACTTTTTCGGCCTTTTCAAGGTCTACGCCCTTGCGCATAAGTTTTTGCAGGCGGGGGCTCGCGCTTTCGATAGCGAAGGTGAGATTATAAGCTCCGGCTTCTTTCATGGCCCTGAGCGTTTCTTCGTTGAGGATATCGGCCCGCAGGCCGTTGGGGAAAGAAAAAAGCACTTTTATATTTTTTTCTTTCAGCAGTTGGGCTATTTTAATGACGCGCGCCGGATAGAGGTTATAAATGTCGTCTATGACCTGAAATTCCTTTATTTTATATTTTTTATGCACAAGTTCGATTTCTTCGACCACGTTCTCGGCGGAACGGAAACGGGGCCGTTTTCCGAATATCCGGTGGCAGTATATGCACTGGTAAGGGCAGCCGCGGCTCGTGAAGATCGTCATGTAGCGGTCTTCGCTGTGCCAGATATTCATATCGAAATATTTCTGGTATTCGTCTATTTCGATAAGGTCCCACGCCGGAAATGCGAGATCGTCAAGCCTTTCGATAGACGGCCTCGCGCCTCCGCGGACTATTTTGAAATTTCCGTTTTTATCGACGGATTTTATTATGGCGCCTTTTATTCCTTCCAGCGGCTCGTTTTTAATATATTTTTCGATAATTTCCGCAAAAGTGATTTCGCCTTCGCCCAGAACTGCAGCATCGGCGAGCGTCTGCGCGAAAATCGAAAGCGGGCTGGACGTGGCGTGAGGCCCGCCGACTATGACGAGCGGCTTCGCCGAAGAGGCTTTAGCGCGCTTTATAAGCTCCGGCAGCAGGAACGCTTCGCAGGTAAGGGTGGAAAACCCCACCACGTCGGGTTTGAACTCGGCGAGCATGCGCTCGAAATTATCCCTGATAAGCAGATCTACGATTTTAACTTCGGCGCCGGAAAACTTCGAACGGATATGCGACGCCAGATACATGACGCCCATCGGAGGCGAAACCCTGTTATAAACATAATTTTCGTGCAGCCTGTAGGAAGTGCGCACAAGTAAAATCTTCATTTTGACGTTTCTCCTGCCGGCGTAAGCCGGCACTTATTTTTAAACGGACGGGCAAAAATCAAAAGATTCGCCACTAATAATTGTAGCACAATTTATTTTTATACAAAACTTTTTCTCTCGAATTTTTCATAATCGCCGCCGCCGGCCTCCACGTAAAGCTGATGCTGTCTGTCGCAGTAATGGCGTGCGGTTTCCGGGTCGGGATGGAGGATGCAGAACCGCTCGCATCTGAGTTCGCTTATTTTTTTAGAAAACCATCTGACCCTTTCATCTTTTGTTGCGAGTTCCGGCTGGTCCTTAAAATATCCGCGTATGTTATAGCCGAGATCGGTGTAGAGGCACGATTCGCGCGAGCCGTGAAAGTTATAATAATCCATGAAGGTATAAAGCATTTTTTCGGCGCCGAAAGATTCGGGGTTTTCGAATAGCGCAGAACCCGGCTCCAGCTGTACCGGATAAGTGGTTATCCAGCGGACGAAATTATATTTTTCTTTAATTTCGGAAATCAGGCGGGAAGTTTCGGCGAGGTCGCCCTCCGTTTCAAAGGGGTTCCCGATAGTAAAGAACGCAAGGAACCCGACGCGGCTTTCTTCGAGGTAGTCGAGAGTTTCAAACAGCTCCGCGTTAGTGAAGCTATAGCCGCGTATCCTGGCGCGGACGGTTTCGGAGCCCGATTCGGCGGAAATGGCTATGGCGGAATTTCTGCCATGGAAAGTCTTTCCGAATTCATCGACAAATTCGCGGGCGGGAAGCCCCCAGGACTCGAAAAACATTTCTATTTCGATTCCCCGCTCGCGGATGCGCCTGAAAAGGTCTATAAAATATTGAGGCTTATCCGGAAACGGATCGGTGCAAACGATAAGCTGGTCGAAGCCGTAGCTTTTAATTTCTTCGATGGAGTCGCAAACTTTTTCAATGGAGCGCATGACTACGGCGCCGGAAGAATTCATCTTGATCTGGTTTTTCTGCCGGCCGGCGCAGAGTTTGCATTCCGTCGGACACCCGCGGCCGACGAAAAGCGGCAGGTGATAAGCCCGCACAGGCGTGATTTTAAGGTTGTCTTCGCGCGATATGGTTTTGGAATACGCCACGTTGAGCCTGAAGCTGTTTTTATAAGTTTCATAATTGTTAAGCAGGGCTATATTCGTAAAATTAAGCTTATCCAGATCGCCGCAGGACGCGAAATAATTTTCTTCATTATTTACGATCGAAAATGCGCCGTCGGGCGAATATTTTTTCCACGTTGTGTTCGCAACCTTCGCCAGATCGACTTTATCGCGGTCGCCGAAATTTTCGACGGCGTTTTTAACGATAGGAAGTATCGAAGCCTCGCCGTGGCCGCGTACCAGAGCGTCTATCTCATCTATGCCGGCTATTATTTCATCCGCAAAATAAGAAGCAGTAAATCCGCCGCTCACCACAAAAATATCTGGAAATCTTTTTTTGACGGCGCGGATAACTTCGATCGCGTCGTAAGTCTGCGGATGCCAGAATATCGGCACCGCAATAACTTTAGGAGCGGCTTTTTCCACGTAATCTATAATCGAAAAGTCATTATCGCAAATCCATTCTATTCCAAGATGGATTATTTTCGTTTTATACCCGGCGCGGTGAGTGATATCCGCCAGAGCGAAAAGCCCCATAGAAATGAAATTGATGAACATATATTCATCGAAAGGCTTGTAGTAATTTGAAAATTTCGGCACATGCAGGAATAAAACGTCGGTTTTCTCTATCATAAACAACTCCATACGCATTTTCTAACGGCAAAAGCCGTCATATAAAAAACACCTTTAAATCGTATATCGCGTGGGTATAAACCGCGATTCCGTAACCTCGCAAAAAAAACAATATCGAAAGAATGATTCCGGCGATAAACCGGAATATGAAAGAGACAGCGTCGAATTTATCGCCGAGCTCCCCCACGTAATGAAACCCCGAAAAGATCAGCGCCGCCCAGAATATGGCAAAGACGGCCGCGTGCACGGTTTTTAAATTCAGGTATTTCGTAAAAATAAATATAAACAACGTAATCAAAAGGTATCTGAACACGAATTCCTCATAAATTCCCGCGCCGATCGAAGCTATTATCCGCTCTACGACGCCCAGCCGGTAAGGCGCCGGCGCCGCGAGCGCCACTTTTTCAGTAAGCCTTATAACGACCGGCCCCAGAGCGAGAGCGTATACGAAGGACTCCGCGAACATATAAACGAAATAAACGGGATAAATCGTTTCATTCTTCGTCTCACGGCTGTTGAAGACGATATAGGCGTAAATGCTTATAATGATAAGGGTAAAGCCGATTATCGTCTTTATGCCTATCATATTGAAAAAGAGCTTGACTATAACGTCGGCGCCGTTTCTGATAGGGGTGGCCGACAATATAATGAGCGCCTCATAAATGATCAAAAGCGGCAAAACGAATAAAAAATTATAAACCGGTTTACGCACGCATGCAAAATAGCCGTCACGGCCGTTATCGTACTGCGGGGCGTTTATAGTTTGATCGGTCATTTTTTAAGCTCGACGAGCGTTACTCCGTAATCGCCTTCGCCGATCTTACCCCCTCTGAAAGATCTGACGAGCCCGCATTTGCGAAGATAGTTTTCCACGGCCGATTTAAGCGTAAGCGTACCCTTGCCGTGGATTACCCTTACCTCGTCGAAATGCCTTTCGGAAGCTTTAATCAAATAACGCTCCAGCGCGGCGATGCCGTCTTCGCAGTTCATGCCTCGCATATCGAGCTCCATTGTTATCTCCTGCTCGACGGGCTTATATGAAATGATGCTGGGCCCTTCGAAATCCTTCACGTTTTCATCGGTCCCCGATATCATGGAAAATTTTATCCACATCTGCATCTTGTTTTTAAACTCGATTTTAGCCTGCCGCTTTCTCATATCGATTTCTTTGATATACCCGCTCAAATTGAGCTTTTCGATCGATACGAGGTCGCCTTCGTCATACCTGAATTTTGCGCCTGCCGCTAAAGAATCGTCCTGCTCGCTTTTTTCGTCGGCGGCTCTGCGCTTCTGGCTTTCATGCGGTTTTTCTACCGGCGCGAAAAGCGATTTCTTTTCCGCGTTAATTTCGTCGGCCAGCCGAACTCTTTCTTTTTTTATGTCGTCGGCGCCTTTTGCGCCTATAGAGTTGACTTTTTTGAGCAGTTCCTTATATTTTTTTTCATATTCTTCGCGCACCGTTTCTTCGATTTCATCCCTGGTTTTGTCGAATTTTTTCTCCCTTTCGGCAAGAACCGCTTCCGCCGCGTCGATATTTTTAAGTTCAGCTTCGACTTTTTTCATGTCGGACTTTAGCCCGGAGGAATAAGTTATCAGTTCGGATATCAGCTGCTCATAACGCAGCTCGCTTTTATCGAGAAATTCCTTGGCCTTGTTTATTATAAAATTCTGCAGCCCGTAATTTTTAGCTATATGAATGGCGTAAGATGCGCCGGGCACTCCCATCAGCAGGCGGTACGTAGGCTTGAGGTTTTTCACGTCGAATTCGAGCGAACCGTTTATGGCGTTCGGCAGGGAATAAGCGTAATTAACCACGCCTGAAAAGTGCGTGGTTATTATGGAACGCACCTTCTTTTGCGAAAGGTGCCATATAATGGCGCACGCTATGGACGAGCTGTAGTTAGGGGCCGAGCCGCTGCCGAGCTCGTCGAGCAGCACCAGAGTGCGCTCGGGATTTTTTATCTGCGCCACCATAAAAGAAAGAAACTTGATATGCGCCGAAAAAGTAGATAGATTGGCGGCGATGCTCTGCGAATCGCCTATATCCACGAAAATTTTATCCATATATGGAATAACGCTGGAAGGGTCCGCCGGCACAGGAATTCCGGCCTTGACCATAAGGCAGAAAACGCCTATGGACTTCAGCAAAACGGTTTTTCCTCCGGCGTTAGGCCCGGAAAGAATCAAAATATGCTGATCGCGTGTGAGTTTGAGATTGAGCGGCACCACGCCGTCTTTAAGCAGCGGATGCCTGCCGTTGATTATTTCGAGTTCGCCTTCCATGGACACTTTAACATTTTCGCAGTTTTTGCTGGCCGCAAAAGCGGCTATGGCGCAGTACATATCGAGCATGAAAGAGGTATGGAAAGATGAAATTAAAGTGTTTATTTCAGGCCTGATAAGATCGTTCAGCGAAGCGATTATGCGGCTTATCTCCATCGCCTCGTTATCTTTAAGCTCGCGAAGCTTGTTGTTTTCGGCCATTATGCTAAGCGGCTCCATAAAAACGGTGGAGCGCGTCTGAGAATAATCGTGCACTATGCCTTTAACGCGGTCCTGCAGCGACGAAGGCAGCGGAATGACGAATCGGCCCTCGCGTATGGTAACGTAATCCTGAGGCATCTGCGAGCGCTCTTTTATCTTGTTGATAAGCTCCTTGAGTTTAGACTGGACTTTCCCCATGAGCGAAGATATCTCGCGGCGTATCGAGGCCAGCTTTTGCGAGGCTTCGTCTTTGACGGCGCCGTCCGGCTCTATGGCGCGGAAAATTTCGGAATAAATGCTTTTGAACGACGGCACGTGTTTGACAAAATCCCACAGGACCCTGTATTTTTGCTGATGCTTGAAAACCAGGCTGCGGATCTCGGTCATGGTAAAAAGCGCCTGCGCTATTTTATATAAAAGCGCGGGCTCTATGAAATAGCCTTCTATCTTGAGTTTTCTAATATTTTCGCGGTAGTCTTCGATGTTATCGAAATAAATCCTGGAATCATAGCTCGCCAGAAACCGGATATCGCTGATAAGCGCGAAGCGTTTTTGTATTTCTTCTTCAGACGCGCAATCGCTGATATTGAGCAATAAACTTCTGCCGGGTTCCGTTTTGATATAATTGGCTATCGACTCCAGAACGCGGTCGAATTCGAGAGATACTTTATATGCCTGCATTTTATTTGTGTGAAAACCTTCTGAAACCGGAGCATTCAACGACATCTATTTCGGTCTGATCGAGTATTTTATCTAAAATAAGGTTCAATCCGAGCGAATCCGAAGCGATGGTGCCCGCGGCTATTACCGATAAATGGTTTTCAGCCGCCTCTTTTCTATGTTCTTCCGACATGCATGTCGTAATAATCGTTCCTATGCCGGCCGCCGCCAGCTTTTCATAAATTTTCGGCGACGTGCCTTCGCCGCCTATCATATCCACGAATATCTTTCCGGCGCGGCAGTTGGCGTCTCCTACCATGATTTTAGGCCCGTAGTGGCGTTTCAGGGCCTCCTTATATTCCGGCACGGTTTTTAAAAGCGCGAGTATGTCGGACAGCCTTTCAGGCTTTTCCTTATCTACGAGACGCTGTAAAAAAGTCGTGACGGCGTTATCGGCCGGGGTATGTATGCACATAAATGAAATATCTAAAAGAGCCGCTATATCGGCGTCTCGGTTGATGTTCGAAAACAGCGCCCTGTTTTCGACTTCGCGCATTTTTTCCGAAAGTATTCCGTCGGCTATATTTATAGGAATTCCAAATTTATGGAGTATTTCGGCCTGCATTTGAATCACCGTATGGTATTTGGCGTACGCCTTGCCTTCCGGATGGTGCGCGACTATCAGGTCTATCTTTTTACCGCGCTGCCTGAGCTTGTCGGCTACGAGAATCTCGCCTATGCCGATGTCTATTCCGACGAGTATTTTATTTTTTATATCCACGTCCGGTTCGCCGTGCAGCACCCTGGTGTCGTCGTAAGGATTTATAGTATGCTCTTTGCCCGCCCATACCTTTTCTTCGGTCGTCATGCGATTGTATTCGTCTTTTGCACGCTGCAGCGCTTTTTTAACCCAGGCAGGGCCGCGCGGATCGTATTCTATGCCCAGCGCCACCGCGGAGCGGTAAAATTCCTGTAGTTTCATCCAACGTACTCCCTTCTCTGATACAAAATATAGTATATTGCCATTTTCTAATATTCAATCCGCCGCCGTTTTAAATTTCATATTACGGCGACCGTCTTTTTAAAAATATATACGGTTACATCGTGCTGTGGATTTCGGCTATATTTGGTTCGAAGCATATAACGCGGTTGCGCCCGGTTTTTTTAGCGTGGTAGAGCGCGATATCGGCCTTTCTGATGAGGTCGAACTGGAGCGAAGCGTCTTCGGGAAAAGACGATATGCCTATAGAAACGGTTATCCTGATCTGCTGGCTGCTCAGTACGAACTCGGATTTTTCGATTATTTCGCGCATTCTCTGGGCTATTTCATAGGCGCCCGATTTCGGCGTGCAGGGAAGTATTATTGCGAATTCTTCGCCGCCGTAGCGGGCCAGCAGGTCCACCTCGCGTATCGAGCCTTTGAGTATGGAAGTGACCTTGCGCAATATTTTGTTGCCTTCCTGATGACCGTATGTGTCGTTGCATTTTTTGAAGTGATCGATATCTATCATCAATATGGAAAGGTCTTCGCGATAGCGTTTGGAGCGTTCTATATCTTTTTCTAAATGCTGCTGGAAATATTTATGGTTAAACGTTTCGGTAAGTCCGTCGGTAACGGCCATTTCGTATAGTCTTGCGTTTTCTACGTCGGAAGCTATCTGGTTGGCGAGCGTGATAAGCAATTTAAGATCGTCTTCGGTAAAAGACGAGCAGTCCATCTTGTCGGTGACGTTTATAACACCGATAACCTGTTCTTTAATATAGAGCGGAACGCTCATAAACGACTTAGTGCAATAACGCGCCCCCTGAGCGCTTTTAAATATTTTTTCGTTTTCGAGGTTTTTGATGAGCACCGGCTGTTTGGTGCGTAAAACATAGTTTAATATGGATTCGTCGCCGCCGAGTTTTATCTGTCTTAATATTTCTTCGGGAAGTCCCTGCGAGACCCTGGAATTAATTTCTTTCCCGTCGCGCCCGAGAATGAGTATGGAGCAGCGCCTGGTGTTCATGAGCTGATTTATCATTTTCATCGCCAGGTTTAAAACGTTTTCGAGGTTGAGCGTGGAAGCGATGGCCCTCGAAATCTCATACAGAGTGGTTAATTCGCGGACTTTTTGCTCCGATTTTTCGTAAAGTTCGGTGTTATATATGGCTATTGCGGCTTGAGAAGCTATCGAAGTGAGCAGCTTGAGGTCCTCGTCGTTGAAAGACGGTTTTAAATGCCCGACCGCGAGGGTTATGACGCCTATGACCTTGCCCTGAACTATAAGCGGAACGCAAATATCTGATTTAATAAGGTAATTGAGCGAATCTTTTGATTTATAGCGTGAATCGGCCAACACGTCTTTGACGTAAATTCCTTCGGCTTTGAGCGCGGCCCAGCCGACGAGCGACTCGCCAAGTTTATAACGCAGCGAATGGTGCGATGTTTGAGACAGGCCGTACGAAACTTTAGGCACCAGCTCTGATGAGGCTTCGTCTAAAAGCATTATAGCGCCGATATCGGCCTTGAGAGCGGACGCGGCTTCATTGATAATTAAATTGAGGACTTTTTCAAGGTTAACCGAAGAGCTTATAGTTTTAGAAACTGAACAAAGCGTCGAGAGTTCGTCCACCTTTTTCTGGGTGCGTTCGAAGAGCCTGGTATTGTAAATAGCCATGGAAACGGTGGCCGCCAGCATATTTAAAAGGTCGTAATCGCGCGAATCGAAGGCGTTTTTATACTTTGAAGTAAGC